>JBFLKV010000076.1:0-5037 GCA_040883365.1 Eubacteriales bacterium | reverse complement strand
TATGTAGCTTCAGCCGTCCGGCTTCGTAAGCCTTGGCGTAGGATGAGCCTTTGGCGACATAGAGACTGTGTAGTTTAACACCATCCACCTTGAGTGCCGAAAGCACATGAGCAGTCTCGATTACGTCGTCCATTGAATCATCGGGAAGATCCAGTATGACGTGAGCCGAAACGCAAAGATGGGTTTTTTGGATTCGCAAAACTGCATCGATAAACTCTGCAAGTCCGTGCCTGCGGTTGATGGCATTAAGCGTACGATAATTGGCGGTTTGCAGGCCGAGTTCCAACGTGATGTCGATGTTTTTACTCTGTGCGATTTCGCTTAAGCAAGCCGTGGTCTGGTCGGAAATGCAGTCTGGACGGGTGGCGATGTTGATGCCGACCATATCCGGCAGAATCGCCGAGCACACTAACGCTTTGAGATTTTCATTTGGTAAATAAGTCCCCGTGAAGTTTTGGAAGTAGGGGATAAACTTTTTGGCGCCGTATCGCTGACTGATATAGGCTTTATTTTTGATGAGTTGTTCTGGAACCGATAGGGTATCCGATAGTGATTCGAATCCCGCACCGATTTCGCCACAATAAGCACAACCCGAAATGCCGCGCGTACCGTCTCGATTGGGGCAAGTGCCGGGCACATTGACAGGCAACTTATAGGTTTTTTCGCCGTATTTTGTTTTTAAATATTCCGAATAAGGGTAATATAATCTCATGTGATTTCCGCTGTTTTTGTTTTATCATAACATACTCGCTATCAATGTGGATAAAAAAAGACCGGGAATCTTCCGGTCTTTGAATGCTTAGAAATGACTATTTTGCCGCATTGTAGGCAAAGTTGACAGCGGCTTGATGGTCGGGGTCCTTCGCACCTGTATTATGGTTTTCTGAACCATTGAAGTGTATACAGAAGTGACCGCCGAATCCCGCGCTTGGGTTATAATCCTTTTCATGGGGCATACCATTCATGGAAGCCGCATAGGTTTTGCCGTCGATGGTGACCCAGATGGGACAACGTGCCCAGCTCCAATGTCCGCCATAAACTGCCTTCATGATGGCGGTATCAGCCGCGGTAACCGGGGTGACGTCGGCATGCAGCGTGGTGTTGCCACGCACTACTTTAAACTGTGCCCCAGTTGCAACCACGGTAATGGTGGCCTGCTTGCCCCTTGGCCATTTTCCGTTGACCGTATCCCATTGGGTGCCGTATACACTGCCAACTAAAGCACGTGTTGCCGCGCTGGGGTATGAGAAGTGGATGCGCCCGCCGCCACTTCCAGTGGAGACGCCGCCACTACTGCCGCCACTGCTGCCACCACTGCTTCCGCCGGATGACGAACTAGAGACAACAACCGCTTTGATGTTATTATCACCATAAAGCAATTCCAGTGTATCCACGCCGGCAATACCGTCCGCCGAAAGCTTGGCCGCGAGTTGGAAGTCGGCAACCGCCTGTTTGGTTGCAGGGCCATAGTATCCTGTGGCGCTGGCTGACAAGAAACCTCTGGATTTCAGCTCCTTTTGCATGGTCTTAATTTGTGATCCGCTCATGCCGAGTTTTAAGAGAACCATCTGCTGATTGGTCGGCATGATCTTGACGTATTCTTTGGCGACATAGCCGGTGACGTCGGCATCGCTGTCGCAATCTTTGGCTAAAATTTTCACTTCATACCAATCTGAATACACATCCATAATCTCAATGGGGGTATCTTCTTTGATCTGAACGATGACGTCTGAATAAGTGCCTGGGCTCCTGCGTATGTTGACATTGGAATATGCCGACGCTTCATAGCAGTCTTCGCTGGGGATGAAAATCATGTCGCGCTTGACATAGCCGCGATAGTTACCGTATACGATACGGGCATATTCACCCTCGGTATCATAGATGCCGATGCGTGTACCTTCCGCCAAATTGCATACAACTGGTGATGTTTCGTCTGCTCGCAAATAGAGCGGTGTGTCATTGACGTCCACGCTGCCCTCAATAAATTTGCTATCGGCAAAAGCCATAGCCGGTATAAAAACGATAATGCCGACCAGAACGATCAGCCATATGTGCTTTAATTTTTTCATTTTGAGACCAATTAAAATCCTTTAATGTTTTCTGTTTTAAATTCTATTACAGAATATTTTATCATGCAACAAAACAAGGCCTGTTTTTACTGTAAATTAATACCTTGTTCACAAAGTGAAGAAGGGGCAAAATTGGGTGTAAAAGCTGAAAAACGGCCGATTTTCTTGAATAAAACGGCTTATTAACACTTTGTTTGCTGGCTTGGCGTTTCTCGTGATGGTATAATATGAAGCAATAAGACGTCAAGATGGATATGGATATAGCATGTTTGGATATATTGTTCCCGATAAGCCCGAGCTTAAAATCAGGGAATTTGACCGTTTTAAAAGTTATTATTGCGGTCTTTGCAAAACACTTAAAACTGAATACACTTTTTTTTCGCGGTTATTTTTAAACTATGACTGTTCTTTTTTAAGTTTGGTCATGGATTCCTTAAATGAGCAAGCGCCGGCCTGTACGCAAGAAGCGTGTGTGGTTTCTCCGTTTAAGAAAAAATGCATTGCGCACGGGTCTGACGCCAAGTATGCCGCGGCGATTAATGTGTTGCTGGCGAAAAACAGCTTGGCTGACCATATTCGAGACGAAAAGAAGATATATTTATTGCCGGCCGTTTGGATGCTGGCACGCGGATACCGCCGAGCCAAGCGGGATTATCCCAAAGCGGCCGAAACGATTGAAAGTGCCCTTAATAAGCTGAAGACATTGGAGGCGGAAAAAGAGGCCAATCTGGACAAAGTGGCTGATGTTTTTGCCGTGATGCTTTCTGAGCTGGTATCGGCGGGCGTAAAAACGGATAAGCGGGCTTTTAAGCATTTAGGTTATCATGTGGGTCGGTGGTTGTACCTGATCGATGCGGCCGATGACCTTGAAAAGGATATTAAAAAGGGTTGCTACAATCCTTTGGTTTATCGCTACGGTTACCAAACAAGCGAAGATATACAGGATTTTAAAAAGAGAATCTATGAGGAAGTGGAGTTTAATCTTTTCTACTCCTTAAGCGAAGCCGCGGCGGCCTATGATTTAATCGATTTTAAAAAAAATAAAGAAATTTTAACGAATATAATTTACTCAGGCATCAAGAAACGAACACAACAAGTTTTGATGAATGTGGAGAGGGAGGCTTAATGGACCCATACAGTGTTTTGGGCGTCAGTGCAAACGCGTCTGATGAGGAGATTAAAAAAGCATATCGGGATTTGGTGAAAAAATACCATCCTGATAAATACCGTGATAGTGACTTAAAAGACTTAGCGGATGAGAAGCTTCGAACCATCAACAAAGCATATGATGAGATTAAGAGTATGCGGGAGAATGGCGGAACCCGAAGCAGTAATACCGGCACGGGCGGCTATACGTACAATGCCTACGGATCAGCAGGGGGCGCAAACTTTGCGCGCATTCGGATGATGATTCAGATGGGTCAGCTGAATGCGGCCGAGCGTGAGTTGAACGCGATGAGCAATAAAACCGCGGAATGGCACTACCTTAAAGGGGTGATCGCGATGCAGCGGGGATGGGCAGACGGCGCGAAAGAGCATTTTAAGAAAGCGACCGATATGGCACCGTCAAACGCAGAATATAGACAAGCCTATAACGCGATGTTCAGCGGTAACCGCCAGTATCAGAATTACTATGGCAACGGTGGCGGCGGCATGAATGCATGCTCTTGTTGTACCAGTGCGCTTTGTGCGGATTGCTGTTGTGAATGCATGGGCGGCGACTTGATTGGATGCTGTTAGGTACGATTTTTTTGGGAGATGAACGATGGCACGGATGGATTCGGACAGCTATACGCTGTCCCTGACCAGCATGATGGCGGCGTTCGCGCTGCTGTTTATCTATTTAGCGGGCATTTTGCCCACAGCAAGGATGGGGATGTATGCGATCGCTTCGCTTTTTTCCATTGCACTTTGCATGGAACAGCGAACGGCCTACGCGATTATTCTTTATTTTGCGGTAAGTGCACTTTCTTTTTTGATACTGCCAAATACGCTGATGGTCGTGCCTTATATTCTGTTTTTTGGGTATTATGGCATCGCTAAATATCATATCGAAAGTATTAAGGATAAGCTTTTGGCCTTTGCGCTAAAGCTGATGGTTTTTAATATCGGTTTGATTTTGAACTATTTTTTAGCTAAGAATATGTTTTTGGTCAATGTACCGGACGCAATCAAAAACAGCTTTTGGTTGTTTTTGGGGTTGGCTCAATTGGCATTTTTGGCGTATGACTATATCTTTTCCAAGATGGCCGAGCTTTATGATAATCGCATCAGAAAATTCTTAATGAAGCGAGGCAGACGATGAAACGTTTGTCCGACACGCATATTGTAGCTAAGCTGGATGCACTGCCTGGAAAGCCGGGCGTGTATCTAATGAAAGACGCCGCCGGCGAAGTGATCTATGTCGGCAAAGCCAAACATCTTAAAAAGCGCGTCAAATCCTACTTTGAAAATATCGCGGCCAAGGACGCCAAGACTAAGGCTTTGGTCGAGCATATTGCCGATCTTGATTATGTGACCACCAAAACCGAAGTGGAAGCACTGGTTTTGGAATGTTCGCTGATTAAGGAATATGACCCATATTACAATATTATGATGACTGACGGGAAAGGTTACCCTTATATCAAGCTGGATATGTCGGTGCGGTTCCCGAGGCTGGAAGTGGTGCGCCAGCTGGATGTGGATGGTAGCAAATATTTTGGGCCGTATACCTCGGCCTATGAAGTGCGCGAGGCATTAAATGCGCTCTATACGCTATATCCTCTGCGCCAGTGTAACAAAACAATTGGTGAGAAGCCGAAGAAGAACGATCGGCCCTGTATTTACTATCAGATGGGGACCTGTCTTGCCCCTTGTGTGGGGTATGTCAGTGAAGCGGACTACAACAAAAATCTTGAAAAAGCGATTGAGTTTTTAAAAGGAAACTATAAACCGGTGGTCGAGCTGCTGACCCAGCGCATGATGGCGG
>JBFLKV010000075.1:0-18335 GCA_040883365.1 Eubacteriales bacterium | reverse complement strand
GATATGCGCTGTTAAGAGCAGCGGCTGATACCTACGGCTGGGATTTGAATTATGGCGGGATTGCGCTGATGTGGCGCGGGGGCTGTATCATTCGCTCAGCTTTTTTAGGCAAAATTAAAGAAGCGTTTGATTTAAACCCAAGCTTAACCAATTTATTACTGGACCCGTACTTTAAGGATAAAGTACAGGCGGCCGTACCGGCTTTGCGTGATGTGGTCAGCCAGTCGGTATTAAACGGGGTACCTGTACCCACCCTGTCGGCGGCAATCACCTATTTTGATAGTTATCGCAGTGCCAAACTCCCGGCCAATCTCATTCAGGCGCAGCGCGATTTCTTTGGCGCACACACCTATGAGCGGACGGATAAGCTGAGGGGCGAGTTTTTCCACACCAATTGGACGGGATCTGGTGGTAGCACCACATCCAACACGTATAATGCTTAAAAAGACAAAAAAAGAACGGATGATATTTAGATCATCCGTTCTTTGGACTGTTTAAAATAGATTAGTAATCGTAGTCAACGTAACGCTGTGCTAGTTCAACCAGCCGGATAAACTCGGCACGATAACCATATTCGTCATCGCCTTGAGCCGATATGGCGCGCTCCAAAACGGCGTCGTAACTGGCATCAAAAGCATAATCGGAGTATTTGAGCAACAGTGCAAACTCGGCCACGGCAGAAGCGAATTCGAAATCCTGATCGGGATTTGAGGTATAATCGCTCTTTCCGGCCATCAGCGTGATGCGCTGGCTTGTGTCTTCGTCAGGGAACTTATACCGCGCTTTGACATATAACCAATCTTTGGGTAGGTCGTTTATATGCGTAGACCCACTCGCGTCGTTATCTTGGAACACGAGGTCGTCAATATCGCCGGCAGAGGATGCGCCGCCGACCAGTTCCAGTTCATAGAATACGGTGACGGTGTGCCCCGAACCCATTTCGCCGGCGTCTTTGGTGTCGTCGTTGAAATCTTCATCGTTTAGGCGGCGATTATCATAGCCAACCAGCCGGTAGGAGCTGACGGCATCGGGGTTGAACTCCACTTGGATTTTTACATCTTTTGCTACAGTGTAGAGCGTTTGGCTCATGTCATAAACCAGTACTTTTTGGGCTTCCAAGATGGTATCAATATAGGCATAGTTGCCGTTGCCTTTATCGGCGAGTGTTTCCATCTTGTTATCTTTTATGTTTCCGGTACCAAAGCCTAGGACGGAGAGATAGATGCCGCTGTCCCGCTTTTCTTCGATCAGGCGTTCCAGACCTTTTTCAGAAGAAACACCAACGTTGAAATCGCCGTCGGTACATAGGATGACGCGGTTGTTACCCCCTTCTATAAAGTAGTCTTCGGCCAGAGCATAAGCCAGCTGTATACCTTCGCCTCCGGCTGTGGAACCGCCGGCGGACAAACGCCCCAATGTTTCATTGATGGTGGATGTATCGTTGCCCGGGCAGCCTCTAAGCGCTACACCGCTGGAGCCGGCATAGACCACGATGGATACCCGATCCGATCGTTTTAAGTTGCTCGAAAGCATCAACATGGCTTGTTTGACCAAAGGCAGCTTGTCCTCGCTGTTCATCGAACCCGAGACATCCAGTAAAAAGACAAAGTTGCTATCTAAATGTGTGCTCTCTAGATCGTCCTCGGCCTGCACTGTGATTCTGGCGAGGGTATGGTCGGGGTTCCAAGGACATACGGCAAAGGTGGCCCCCAACGCAATGGGGTCATTGCCTTTCGGCAAATCGTAATCGTAGTCGAAATAATTGATGAATTCTTCTACGCGTACCGCATCTACATTCGGCAGATAGCCGTCCAGCAGTATACGTCGTGTGTTGGAATAGGATGCGGTGTCCACATCGATCGAGAAGGTGGAGTAAGGATGATCTTCGGGATTTAAGAATGTGGACTCCTGAAAGCTGCCGTATTCTTCGTTATTCGCATCTTCGTAAAACGCTGAGGTCTCCTCACCCTTAGCTGTTTGTACGTCCGAGCCCGCAAAGTAGGGTTCCTCTTCTGCGGGAGCCGGGCCATCAACCGAATAGTCTGTCTCATCGACAGTTTCATACTGTCCTTCGGAAACTTCGTATTCCACCTCGGACTCAGATTTTCTGGCTGCGCATGCAACCGTCGAGAGGATTAATATACATATTAAAAAACCAATGACCAACTTTTTCATAATAACTGTCTCCTTTTTCTTATTCTAATTAATTGGACGCACTAAGTACAGAAAAAGTTCCACAAAAGGGGATGTTTTGAATATTTATGATAAATATTGACGAAAATGTGTGATAATGCGTATACTGGTAATGATAAATAAGGAGTACATTAAGTATGGCAGAACAATCTTTTAGAGGTAGGGGCGACGCGAAAGTGATCGCCAGAATGATTACAGATGAAGTTCAAGCAGCGGGCGTCACCAATAATCTGGTGGGGTCTAAGATTAGAGAAAACGGTGATATGACCGTTGTTCTTCTGGTTTTTGAAAAATACTATATGCGCGCCAGCAACCGCGCCAGCTTGTCGGTGATGATTTCTCAAGCGCGGGATGGCGAGATGACAGTCGATGCGGTCAGCTCCGGCGGCGGGCAAGGGGTCATCTTTTCTTTTTCTTGGGGCGCAGAGGACAACTTCATCGGTTTGCTGCAAAAGATTCTAACGCAACGAGGCTTTTATTAGATAAGCGTGCCGCCTTAGCCGCGCTACCGTGAAAAGCGATAAGGCGAGATGGGTATCGGATATTTTTAAGCGTGTTTTTTTAGTAAAAAAAGATACGGGGAGGAAACGAAAATTTTAAAAATTGCAATTTGTGATGACAATAAAGCCGACAGAGAAGGGCTGAATGATATTTTACACGAACTTGAGTGGGCATTTGACGAAGAGTATTCGGTCAATCTGTTTAGTGATGGTAATGCGCTGCTCACTTATATTAACAAGCAACATGGTTTTGATATCATCTTTTTGGACATTTTAATGAAAGAAAAGAACGGTATCGAAGTGGGGCTGATTATTCGTGACACGATGCAGGATGAAGCGACCAAGTTGATTTATATTTCATCAACGAAGGATTTCATGATGGATTTATTCAGCGTTCGTGTGACCAATTTTCTGGTTAAACCGCTTGAAAAAGACAATGTCCAAAAGACGCTGGAAAAAACGCTGCAACTCATCAAGCAAGATTCTGAGATTTTCGAGTTCAAAATAAGCGGTCGGACGCATGTGGTTCGGCTTGCTGATGTGCTATATTTTGAGAGTGCGGGGAAAAAAGTGAGGATATTGACAAAGGACGACGACTTTGAGTTTTACGGTAGCCTTGCTTTTGTTATGGAGCATCATTATACGGGATTTATTCAAGTGCATCGGTCGTATTATGTGAACTATAAATATATTGCGTCCTATACCAACCGAGAGATTACGCTTACAAACGATGAAGTGATTAGCATTGGCTCTGAGCGCAGAACTATTGTCAGCGCCATGCTACTTGAGCAGACGAAGAAATATCTTAAGGGAGAGTAATTTTGGAAGAGCGAATTATTCAGGCATCTTTTTTTGTGGTCGGGGCATTCTCGTTTTACACGATTTTTCGTTTATACTCTTTAATATTCAAAGAGCCAAAGAAGAAATGGATTACGATTGTATCCTTTATTATCGGTTTTTTTATCAGCACAACGGTTTGGTATCTTCAACAAGAATCGTTACCCATGATGATTACCAATATCGTAATTTATTTTTTTCTTAGCTTAAACTATGATGCGAAGATGAGCAAACGCATTATTTTAAGTTTGGGTTCATATGGTTTGTTTATGCTGTCAGAGACGCTGATCGTGATTGTCTTCAAGATTTCAAATATGGACATTTTGAATAATACGTATTTTCAAATTTGGGGATCTTTGCTGACGACGCTGACCGCATATGTTGTCGTATCGGCTGTTATTCAACAAAAAGCAATCAAGGCACAGTCTTATTATAAAGCAAGACACGCGGTGTTTCTGTGCATTATCATTTTTATCATATTTGGTATTTCGTTTGTTCTGCCCTATATCGGCCAACATAACGTTGCGAATATGTTTATTGGCGTTGTTGCTTTGATTTTTACTGCGGTTTTTCTGTTTGTTTTTTTGGATACGATGATTGTGGAAAGCCAAGAAAGAGTCGCCAGAACCGAGTTTGAGATGCAGAGCAAGCTTTATAGCAATGAGCTTGATATGGTTAAAGAATATCAGTATGAGATAAAAACCATTCGGCACAATATCGATCACCACATACAAACGCTGAATGATTTGCTTAATAAAGAAGAATACGAGAAGGCAAAAGCGTATCTGCAAGGGCTGACAAAAGTGGTTAATGTAAACCTGACACCCATTATCACCAGCATTCCGGAACTGGATAGCATCTTGAATTTAAAACTGAGCCAGGCTAATCAGATGAGCATCCAGGTGAATAGTACGGTAAAAGTGGAAGAAGCATGTCGCATTCCACCACAGTCCTATATTAGCATCATTGGAAACCTGATGGATAACGCGATAGAGGCGGTAGAGCCCATTGTGGAAAAAGCAAAGCGGAAATTTGATATTTCGGTGGGTATACTAAAAGGAATATTTTTTATCGAAATTATGAATCCTTATCTTGCAGAGCCGATTAAAGAAGGCGTCCGATATATATCTACTAAAGGAGACAAGCAAGAGCATGGTATAGGGCTGGCACACGTGCGCGACATTGTTGAGCGGCGCGGCGGGACAATAGAGATAGACGATCACTATTTGGGCGAGCAGATTTTTAATATAAAAGTGTTGCTGTACAACCGATAAAAAGCAGACTTAAACGATTAAGCCTTGATTATTTTACGAAAAAAGCGCAAAAATAGGCAAAAGATGAGAAATTTAAGGAAATAAAATAAAAATAAAGAATTACAGTCACTTTTCATTCCAAAAAAACTAGCGTTCATTCCCTTTTACACAAAGTGTTTATTTTTTATGATATTATATGATTAATAAAAGTGGTATTATTTCTATTTTTATTTTCAGTTTGATTTGTAATTATTGGTCTTGCGGGCAAACTATGCTAGAATATGTTTTTCCCCTATAATATGATATTTGTAGCAGTTAATGATTCGCTTGTGAGATTGATAATGACATACTTAAAGATAAAAGGAGAGGCTGTGTTACGGTGACTCCTTTTTTCTTTTGTAAAAATTCCGGTAAGCAAAGCGTTCTTCATATGTAATACTATAGTAAAAAAGAGTATAATAAAAACGCAATCCGTTGGATTGCGTTTTTGCTTTTAAGGCGAAGGGCCTCTGGTGGAGATAAGGGGACTTGAACCCCTGACCTCTGCATTGCGAACGCAGCGCTCTACCATCTGAGCTATATCCCCAAAGGGGCCAGTAAAAATACGCCTTGAACAAATCCTATTATACGCCGTCTTGGGCTTGTCGCCAAGCATTTTTTTTGGTTGGCGTGATAAAATGCATCGGCTTGGTTAAAAGCAAAAATCCGAGTCGTCTGATTATAAAAAAGAGACGATTCGGATTTACTTTTGTGGTGGGAGTAACAGGGCTCGAACCTGTGACCCTCTGCTTGTAAGGCAGATGCTCTCCCAGCTGAGCTATACTCCCAAACTGGTGACCCCTAGGAGAATCGAACTCCTGTTACCGCCGTGAAAGGGCGGTGTCTTAACCGCTTGACCAAGGGGCCATTTTAGTTAGCGCAAGCGAAATTAATGATACAATCTTTATGGCGGTTTGTCAAGCCGTTTCCAGCACTTTTTTTTGCAAAAAAGGACGGAAAATCACATAAATTAAGCACGAAGATTACCGGCGATTTAGCTTAAATTATATTGAAGATATTTATGACGCATGGTATGATGCTACTCTAAGGAGTGAAAACTATGACAGACTGTTTATTTTGTAGAATTATAAATGGCGAACTGCCCGCAACCAAGGTTTACGAGAATCGCTCGTTTATCGCTTTTGAAGACATCGACAAAAAAGCACCCACACATATTTTGATTGTACCCAAGGTGCATATCGAATCGATTGATGCGATGACAGATGAAGATACCGAGTTGATGGGTGAGCTTTTTCAAGCGGCTCGCGATATTGCAAAACAAAAAGGTATTTCTGAAAGCGGTTATCGTGTGGTGATTAATACCGGCAGAGACGGCGGACAAACGGTGGGTCATTTGCACATGCACCTTTTGGGGGGCAGAGCGTTGGCATGGCCGCCAGGCTGATGTGAGCGGCAAAGTTCGTGTTGACACGCCATAACAAAGCATACTATAATACATACTGGTCTAACAAGACCGTATTAAGTTTAATCTTGAAGCTTTCATACGGAGGGGGGGATAGTAGATGTCAGAAATCAGAGTCGGCGAAAATGAAACATTGGAATCAGCATTAAAGCGTTTTAAACGTAAATGTGCGCGGGCGGGCGTTCTTGCCGAGGTAAGAAAACGTGAGCATTATGAAAAGCCCAGCGTGAAGAGAAAGAAAAAAGCTGAAGCAGCCAGAAAAAGAAAAAGATAACACAAAACTAGCCATTGTTTTTCGGATTTCCTTTCCGAGACGTGTGCGTTTGGCAGAAGGCCAAATGCGATTAATGAAAAGTTTTTAGATTAAGCGATTAAACAAAAAAAGTAAGCCCGATCCTTTCGATTTAAGGATCGGGCTTTTTATATGCTTTGACTATTAATTATCCCTTGAGTATGCCAACGGCAATGAAGATGGCGAGCAGCGAAACCAGCGTATTTAACGACAAGGTGTTGGATACATATGTTTTTTCCTCCATGCTGGCGTTCTGCATAAAAGCGGGAATCACAAACGGCCCGGGCAGCAAGAACATAATAAAGAGCGCGTCATTGAGCGATTTGGTCAACTTAAGTGGGGTAAGCACAACCGCCTTGACAAAGAAAGCGATAAGAAGCGTCAGCACCAGCCGGGTGCCCACGGTAATCAACTCGTTTTTCATATTCGCAAACGAGAACTTAAGACCCGACCCGATGACCAGGCAGATGAGGAATGAGGTAGGCAATGAAATATAATTCAATATTTTTTCGATCGCTTGATACCATTCTTTTTTCGCGAATTTTGAGACGCCGAAAGCGGACAGAAGAACGCCGATAATGATGGCCCACACGACGGGTGACTTCAGCGCGCTTTTCAGCGAATCGCTGATACCAGTCTTGCCTTGATGCATGCCTCCGGTCATCATGACCATAGGCACAAGGGCGATAAAAACAAACAGAACCTGGCCGACGTCGATGACAGCAAATTCGGCCACTGAGCCGTCGTAAAAGGACGCATAGAGCGCGTATCCGATCATACCCGCCTCAAAGCCTGTGATGAGGAAAGGGAAGTAAGGAGACTCGATTTTGAACAGCTTAGCCAAACCGCTAGCCAGCACCAAAAGCAGTCCGCAGGCCAAGAAAATAGCCAGAAAAACAGCCCAGTATTTTTGCTGGAACTTGATGGACGTAAAGGCCGTCAGCAGCAATGCGGGCAAAGTGACGTTGATGACGATTTTTTTAAATCCGTCAATCATCGCGTCGGTTAAGAAATTCGATTTGCGTAAGATGTACCCGAGCACAATGGAAAAGAGCACGGGCAAAATAAGAATGAACATAAAAATAAATCCTCCTGGATGTGATAGTATTTTAGAATACACACGCGGATATAAAAAAACAGGAATGATTCCGGTATTGCAATGGTTACGCATGTATTCCAATAAACATAATAATGGACATAAATGTACTGACTTAAACCGATTAAGACAAATGTTCATATATTGATGACATTCAGTGCCCATTATAGCACAGACCTTGCTATTTTGAGCAAATAAAAAACCCCCGGCTGCGAATGCGGCCAGAGGCTTTTCAAAAAATTTTATGGATTAATAATGGTACTTACCGCGTTTTTCGTAGGTGGTGTGTAGCAGGTCGTGACTCTTGTGACCGCCGGGTTCACCCAAGAAATCCTCATAAAGCTTTTGAATGGACGGATTTTCGTGTGATTTTCTAATGGTGTTTGCTTCGTCCTCTTCATAAATCGCTTTTGCTCTCAGTGCGCGATAGTCGCCATAGGTCAAAATCTGTTCATTGGTGATTGGCGGTTGACCACCACCATTGATGCAGCCACCCGGGCAAGCCATAACTTCGACAAAGTGATAGTCGGCTTTGCCTTCGCGAATGGCGTTTAATAGTTTCTTGACATTCTTTGTGCCATGCGCAACGGCTACTTTGACGATCGTGCCGTCAAGATCAACCTCTGCTTCTTTGACACCGGCAAGTCCACGGACATCGTTGAATTCAACGTTTTCCAACGATTTTTTGGTGACTAGCTCGTATACGGTTCTAAGCGCCGCTTCCATAACACCGCCGGTGTTACCAAAGATAGCGCCAGCGCCGGTGGAATCGCCCAAGACTTCGTCAAACTCACCGTCGGGAAGCTCGGGGAAGTTGATGCCAACCTGCTTGATCATCTCTGCCAACTCAACTGTGGTGATGGAAACATCCACATCGCCAACGAGTTCGGGGCGTTGAAGCTCAAACTTCTTAGCAGAACAAGGCATGACTGATACCACAAAGATATCTTTAGGATCAATATTATTCATTTCAGCATAATATGATTTAATGATCGCACCCATCATCTGCTGTGGGCTCTTACAAGAAGACATATTCTCAAAGAAGTCTTCATAGTAATGTTCCATATATTTCACCCAGCCAGGGCTACAAGAAGTAATCATGGGCAAGTGATGGTTCTCTTTTATACGCTGTAAAAGCTCGGTGCCTTCTTCCATAATGGTCAGGTCAGCAGCAAAGTTGGTGTCGAACACTTTGTCAAAACCAAGACGTTTAAGGGCTGTTGCCATTTTGCCGGTGACACGTGTGCCGATCGGCATGCAGAAAGCTTCACCCAAAGCGGCTCTAACGGCCGGAGCGGTTTGAACCACAACATGCTTGTCAGGGTCGTTAATCGCTTCCCAAACTTTGTCTGTATCATTGATAACGGTCAGTGCGCCACAAGGACAAGCCTGTACGCAGCGTCCGCAATTGATACAAGGAACGTCAGCCAGCGAATTTTTGAATACCGGCTCAACGATGGTTTTAAAACCACGTTCGGTGGTGCCGATAGCGCCAATATCTTGGACATCGTTACATGCAGCGACACAGCGTCTGCAAAGCACACATTTGTTGGGCTCGCGTCGGATGGAAGGCGAGGTGATGTCGATAGGATTGTTCGTCTTTTCACCTTCGTAGCGAATGCCGTCCACGCCAAACCGCTCAGCCAGTGCTTGCAGTTCGCAGTTATAGTTACGTTTACAGGTCAGACAATCTCTGTCGTGGTTAGACAAGATGAGTTCCAAGTTCATGCGTCTTGTGTCTCGTACCCGTTTTGAGTTGGTGTTGATTACCATGCCGTCACTAACCGGCATCACGCAAGCCGCCTGCAGGCCTCTTGCATTTTCTATTTCGACCAAACACATCCGGCAGGAGCCGATTGCGTTTACGCCCTCCAAATAGCAGAGCGTTGGGATTTTAATACCCGCTTTATGCGCAGCTTTCAACACGGTTGTGTTTTCTGCTACTTCAACTTTAATGCCATCTATTGTTACAGAAACCATAGTCTATTCGCTCTCCTTTCTCTATTTAACTTCAATCGCTTCGAATCGACATTTTTCAAAACATGCACCACACTTGATACACTTGTCTTGATCAATGAGATACGGACTCTTGACCTTGCCCGAAATTGCATCAACAGGACAGGCCTTAGCACAAGCCGAGCAGCCGACGCACTTGTCTTCGATGATGGTGTAGCGTTTCATCGCCTGACAGTGACCAGCCGGACATACCTTATCGTTGATATGCGCCTCGTACTCGTCGCGGAAGTATTTAATGGTGGAAAGGACAGGGTTTGGAGCCGTTTTTCCCAGGCCACAGAGTGCGCCTTCTTTAATCATAGCGCCAAGTTCTTCAAGACGTTCGATGTCGCCTTCTTGTCCTTTGCCAGCAACGATTCTTTCCAATATTTCAAGCATACGCTTGGTACCGATACGGCAGGGTGGGCATTTACCACAGGATTCATCTACAGTGAAATCCAAGAAGAAACGCGCAACGTCTACCATACAGTTATCTTCGTCCATAACGATAAGACCGCCGGAGCCCATCATGGAGCCGATGGCTTGAAGTGATTCATAGTCGATGGGGGTATCCAAATGCTGCTCAGGGATACATCCGCCCGAAGGACCACCGGTCTGAGCGGCTTTAAACTTTTTGCCGTTCGGGATGCCGCCGCCGATATCAAACAAGATCTCACGTAAGGTGGTACCCATGGGGATTTCCACCAAACCGGTGTTGTTGATTTTGCCACCCAGCGCAAATACCTTGGTGCCTTTGCATTTTTCGGTACCCATGGAAGCAAACCAGTCTGAACCCTTTAAGATGATGCGAGGGATATTGGCCAATGTCTCCACGTTGTTAACGTTGGTAGGCTTTCTGAACACACCACTAGCAGCCGGGAATGGCGGGCGTGGACGAGGTTCGCCACGTTCACCTTCGATTGAGGCAATCAGGGCAGTTTCTTCACCACAGACGAATGCGCCTGCGCCCAAACGAACTTCGATATCAAAGTTGAATCCGGAATCGAAGATGTTTTTGCCAAGCAGACCATATTCTTTGGCTTGTTCGATAGCAATGCCTAAGCGTTTAACCGCGATGGGGTATTCAGCACGACAGTAGATGTAACCGGTGCTGGCGCCAATCGCATAACCTTCAATGGCCATGGCTTCCAACACAGCGTGCGGGTCGCCTTCCAAAACGGAACGGTCCATAAACGCACCCGGGTCGCCTTCATCTGCATTACAGATGACGTATTTTTCTTCGCCCTTAACGTCGGCGCAGAACTGCAGCTTCATACCGGTGGGGAAGCCCGCACCGCCTCTGCCGCGAAGACCGGAAGCTTTTAATGTATCGATCACATCCTGCGGTTTCATTTCGGTCAGCACTTTACCCAGTGCTGCATAGCCGTCCATGGCGATATATTCGTCGATGTTTTCTGGGTTAATCACACCACAGTTTCTAAGCGCAATACGTACTTGGCTTTTGTAGAAACTGATGTTCTCAAGGCTTTGGCCGATGAGTTCATCCTTTTCTTTGTATACCAGACGCTCTACTTTGCGGCCCTTTAACAGGTGTTCTTCTACAATCTCAGGCACATCAGCAGTGGAAACACGGCTGTAGAAAGTGCCTTCGGGATATACGATCATTATCGGGCCTACTTCGCAAAGACCGAAGCATCCGGTTTTAACCACTTTTACTTCTTTTTCAAGACCGTTTTTGGCGATCTCTTTTTCCATTAATTCATGAATGTCAGATGATCCGCCGGAATGGCACCCGGTGCCGCCGCAGACCAAGACATGTGCACGATATAAATCCATAATGTCCTCCTATATCATATCGAGTATTATCTGTTTTCGACGTATCCAATGGTGTTCTCGACGACGGGGTTGCCGTTGACGATATGCTGGGATACGATTTTTGGAACCATTGAGGGGTCCACTTTAACGTAGGTGACCCTTTCTTCGCCGGGTATATAAACCTCAACGATAGGTTCAAGTCTGCAAACACCGATACACCCGGTCTGAGTGACGGTGACATCTTTTAGTTCACGTTTGGCAACTTCCTCCATAAAGGCCGAAAGAACGGGTCTGGCACCCGCAGCGATGCCACATGTGGCCATACCCACAACAACGCGTGTGCCATCTTTCTCGGTACGAACATGTACGTCGCCGAGCGCTTTATCGCGAATCGCTTTTAGTTCTTCTAACGATTTCATATTTTCTCTCCTCCAAAAACTTTGTTGTTCATCTCAATGAGTGATTCTCTAATCCATGCCGAGACTTCCGGATTGTTTAAAGGCACATCGCCAAGGATGGCTTTCACCTCTTTGGTGTCCAATGTCTCTTCCTGCCCGTCTTTTGCCATAGTGGCTTTAAAACTGAGGTCAGGGTTGGATGTGATAAGGATATGCAACGTATCAGCCAGCGCACCCAACGGGGGACGGTCGATATGCGAAACTTGCATTTCGGCAGTCACGGTGGTGCCTTTGCCGGGGACGGAAACGATATCGAAATGACCGTCTGCCGACAAAGCGGTTTCCCTAAACATCGGGAGGCCCAGGCCAACTTTTCGGGTAGTGCGGGAAGTGGTGAAAGGGGATAGAACCGATCTTAGTAGTGTTTCATCCATGCCTTTCCCATTATCCGCGATTACAATGGTCATTTGGTCTTTGTCGGTGTCGACAGAAACCCTTATGCTGATCTCGTCAGCATTGGCCACAACCGAATTTTGGGTAATATCCAAAATGTGCTCAGAAATCTCTCGCATGATTCTATTTGTAGTCGGCTAAGATTCCCGGGATATCTTCCGGTTTAAGTCTGCCGTATACCTGATCGTCGATCATGATGACCGGTGCCAATCCGCAGCATCCCAAACAGCGGGTTGCTTCCAAAGAGAATTTACCGTCGGATGTTGTTTCGCCCTCATCGACTTTGAGTTCTTTTTGCAAACGTTCTAAAATCGGCTGTGAATTTTTAACATAACATGCTGTACCCATACAAACACCAATGACGTGTTCCCCTTTGGGTTGCAGCGCGAACTGAGAGTAGAATGTTGCCACGCCGTAAATATCCGTCATCGGGATATCCATCTCTTCAGCGATCACATCCTGCACTTCAATCGGTAAGCATCCAAAGATGTCCTGTGCCTTTTGCATGATGGGCATCAGCGGGCCTTTGATGTTTTTGTTCTCTGCAATGTAGGCCTTTAGCTCATCAAACTTTGCCTTATCGGCGGTTACTGTTGCCATAGCTCTTCCTCCATAAAATTTTTTTTATAAATTATTGCTTTTCAGCAAAAAAATAGACTTGCCTCAAAATTCGTGGCGACGTCGGTGTTGAGAGATTGATAAAAATTTAACAATCTTTTTCAACCCGTATTATAGTATCAGACATTGTATCATTTTGCAACATAATAGTATATAAACATATGTTAAGTATTCATTATAATGCAATATAAAACGCTGTGCATTTTCCGGTTCAATATAATGGAAAAGTATCGCCTAAATAATAGAAAAGTATCGCCTAAAAAACATCCAATTTCTGTGCGTTTTTTCCATATCAGATAATGCATAGTGCTGGCAGAAGAAATGTTAATATTTTTTGAAAAAAGCAGTTTACTGTAGTATAATAGGCGTATAATAAAGACAAAACCGTTAGATAAAAGATAAAAGAGGTTTTGATTTGGGGGTAAAAGCGAATGAATAATGTGCGGCCAAAGAAAAGGCGCATCCATTTCACTTTCTTTATTTTTCTGGCGATTCTTGTGTATGCGGTTGTAACCATTCTAAACCAATCACAAGTGATCAAGGATCAGGAGGAGCGGCAATCCGAACTGGTCCGACAGCAAGAAAGCTTGGAAGCTGAGATTAATGCCCTGAAAAACGAGCTGGAATACATCGGTTCGGACGAGTATATCGAGCAAGAAGCGAGAGAGCGTTTGGGCTGGGTAAGTAAAGATGAGATGGTATTTACCGAAGCGGAATAGATTTTGATTTTGTATTTTTGAACCATCGGACTTGGGTGGTTCTTTTATTTTGTTTTTGTTACGCCAAGAAAGTGCGCTCGACAAACCGGGAGCACACCGATATAATTAGTATTACAAACTAAAATAGTGATTAGATATCTATAGGAAAGCGAGACATGTTATGAATCCTTATTTTTTACTGGCGATCTGCTTGATCGCTTCATACCTTATCGGCAGTATTCTGTTTGCTGTCATTATCACCAAAATAGCCATCGGAAAAGACATCCGAAAAATTGGCAATACGAATCCTGGCTCTTCCAACGTGATGCGCAGTGTGGGGCCGGTGGCCGGTGTGCTGACCGCTTTGCTGGACATCGCAAAAGCGTTGGTACCCATCATCATCGCAAGAATTTATTTCTTCCCATTAACGGCCGAGTTTGACTGGTTGGCACTATACCTCATCGGCATGGCGGCCATATTGGGGCATTGTCGTCCGTTTTGGATGGGCTTTAAAAAAGGCGGCGGCGGCATGGGTTCGGCGGTGGGCGTGACGGCTTTCTTTGTGCCTGTTGAATTTGCGGTGGCCATCCTCATTGGCACGTTTATCGCGTTCACTTTTATGAAAAACGCCGAGTTTAAGTTTGGTCGATGGAGCATGACGTTTGCGGCGGTGCTCAACCCCTTTGTGGTGTGGGCGGCTTCAAGCGCGCTGGATATTAAATTGTTTTGGCATTTTTCTATCGGCGGGCATGGATGGGGAGTCATCATTGGTGCGTTCTTACTCTTGGTCGAACTGTTTTGGCTGAACTCCTATGAACTGTTCCATTGGCTGAAAGACCCTAAGGACAAAGTCAACCCGGAGAGAAAGTAGAGGACAACCTATGATTATTACCGTTATACAAATACTCGTCATCATCGGATTGCCTTTTTTGCTCACTTGGGCTGCAAGGTCGTCAAAAACCTTAAAGTTTATTGGGCCGATCCTTTTGGCCTATATCGCGGGCATTGTGCTGGCCAACATCCCGGGCACGCCTTGGGACAAAAGTCTGGCTACCACTTTTTCAGAAATTGCGGTACCCATCGCGATTCCGCTTATTTTGATGTGTACCGATTTGGTCAAGTGGTTCAAACTGGCCAAATCCACTGTGCTTTCGTTTGTGATGGTCATCGTGGCGGCGGCATCCGCAGCATTGCTTTCGACCTATCTTTTTAAGGACAGTTTGGATATGCCGTGGCGCTTGGCGGGGATGCTTTCGGGTTGCTACACCGGCGGCACACCCAATTTGGTGGGCATCGGCTCGGCCTTAAAAGTACCTGCGGAGACGATTGTTTTGGTCAACACGTCGGATATGCTTTGCGGCGGCGTTTATTTTCTTTTGGTTACCTCGGTGATGAAGAACGTGTATCGCAAGTTTTTGCCACCGTTTAAGATGCAGAACAAGAACGTGGAATTGAATGATCCGTTTATGCAGCCGGTGTTTTCCAAAGGCGTTAAGCATGGCGTGGGCAACATTGCGCTGGTCGTCGGTTTGTCTGTTTTGGCGGCGGGGGCGTCGATTGGTCTTGCGCTGCTGCTCACGGGCGAGCTTAATACCGTAGTTATCTTTTTGGCGGTGTCGGCTATTGGCATTGGCTATTCGTTCTGGAAGCGCTTGCATCGTGTGGAGGGCAGTTGGCATATTGCCGAGTACTTTATCTTGTTGTTCTCGGTGGCGCTGGGTGGCACGGTGGATGTGAAGCTGTTTTTCCAGTCCAGCCCAACTATTTTGCTCTTCACGGCTTCGGTCATGTTCTCGGCTATCATCATCCACTTTATCTTGTGCAAAATATTTAAGATTGATGCGGATACGGCGCTGATCACCTCAACGGCTGGTATTTACGGTCCGGCATTTATCGGCCCGGTGGCGACTGCGCTAAACAACCGCGAAGTGGTGGTTTCGGGTATGGTCAGCGGTCTTGCGGGCTATGCCGTGGGCAACTTTCTTGGGGTGGGGCTTTCCTATCTTATCCCGATGATTGTGGGCTGATTGCTTCTTTAATCGTATAAAAAATAATGGAGGAATAAATGATGAAAAGAAAAATCGTTTTATCGATAATTTTGGTGATGGTTTTGTTGCTTGCTTTGACCGGATGCAACACGGGAAGTAACTCTAAAATCGGTAAAGACTATGCCGAGGAGTATTATGATGCTTTTTCAGATCAAGACTATGAAGAATGTGCATCCATGTTCCATGAGTCTTTGGTTGAGGATGTTGGCGGGGAAGATACGCTGTTCGAAATATATGACAATATGGAAATAGCGTGGGGCAAGCTCACCGACTATGAAGTGAAGCAGACGGGTTTTTATTCGAGTGGCGGAGAAACCGATGTTGATCTCGAAATCGATGTGACGTATTCGACCGGGATGACAGCAACAGACGCCATGACGGTATGGGTTTTAAAAGATGGCACAGCATATATCACAATGATATCCACGGGGGATCCACAGTAATATGATTTGCTATGGCGTTTGCTTTGGTTTTTTGCTATGGAGTAATAGATGATAAAAAGAAAAATTGTTTTATCGGTAATTCTGGTGATGGTTTTGTTGCTTGCTTTGACCGGATGCAGCACAAGAAAAAACTTTGAAATCGATTTTGAAATCGGTATAGACTATGCCGAGGAGTATTATGATGATTTTTCGGATCAAGACTATGAAAAATGTGTATCTTTGTTCCATGAGTCTTTGGTTGAGGTGCTTGGCGGGGAAGATACGCTGTTCGAAATATATGATAATATGGAAACGGAGTGGGGAACGCTCACCGACTTTGAAGTGCATCAAGCGGGTTTTAAATCGAAGGACGGAGAAACTTATGTTCTGCTCGAAATCGATGTGACGTATTCGACCGGGATGACAGCAACAGACGCCGTGACGGTATGGGTTTTAAAAGATGGTACAGCCTCTATCGTGTGGATATTCACGAGGAATCCGCAGTAATGGGCTTAGTGGTGGTATTTAATTTCCTTTGTACTTAGATGTAGCTAACACAATATTGGTATAAAAAAAGGGGTCTTAAGATTAGACCCCTTTTTTGTTTTAAATTCGTTTGACCGGTCTTGCTTCAATATATCCCCGATACCCCTGTGGGGACATCTGGAACCGAGGGGCATCTTCGTCCGCCCAAGTAAAACCATAGAGCGTGGGGTCGTAACTTTCCATTAACGCCCAAATATCGCTAATCGCCTGTTCAAAGGCTTCGTCATCAAAGGGCTCGCCTTGAAAAACCATCATCTGGCAGGGCTTAAGCGTGATCATATCATAGCCTTCGGGTAGCGGGCCGGTGTAGTCCTCCGGCACTTCCACGCCTTGAACATACTTGGATGTGCCCGGCAAAATCAGCTTTTCAGGTAACCACATACCGATGGGCTCGTATAGGGCTTGTTTAATACCCAAAAGGGTTTCCCAGATATCACACCCGACCTCTTCGCAGTATGCGTAATAATCTTTGGCTTTTATCCCGCGTTTTAGAATCACGTTTCTTTTGGGCCTTTCCATGACTTGGACAAAGACTGTGCTGGGGTTTGTTTTATCATTCATTGTCATATCTCCTTTACTGGTGTTTGGCAAGGGTACATGGCTGGGCAAAGGCATAAAGGGTTTCACTGTGTTTTGCCCGTGTTTAAATTGGCTGGGCGGAACACCAAAGGCTTTGCTGAACGCGCGCGTAAATCCCTCGTGAGAGTCGAAGACAAAATCAAAAGCCACGTCAATCACGCGAGATTTGTTTTCCATCAGCTTTTCGGCGGCGCAGGTCAGCCGCCTTTCCCTTAAGTATTCAAACGGTGTTTTCCCGGTGAGCTTTTTAAACACTCGGGCCGCGTAAGCAGGCGAATACCCCGCAACACGGGCTAATGCCTTTTGCGAAATGGGTGCGTGGATATTGGCTTCAATATAGCTTTGCATCTTTTTTACAGCCTGAATGTTTTCCCAAGATTCCATGTTTTCTAATTGCCTCCTTGCTTATACTAAAGAGTTTATCGCATCGGTGCTTTGAATGCTTGATAGAAAACGACATGTTATAACGCTTCTTAAATTATATCAGTGGCGACAAAAAACAACAAAAAAAGAAGCGGCCGGATAGAAAAGCTGCTTCTAGATGTTTTTTTCGTGCAAGGATAACCGCCGGGAATTAAAGGTAATCTCTATCCCAATCGTCATCCTCTTCGCCGGCATAATCATCTTCCTCAAACTCCATACCGCCGCAATTGGGGCACTCTTCTGACCAGATACCGCTGTCGGGGTCGTATACTTGGATAATATCCCCTCTATTTCTGCCTTTGTACTGCATTGCACAATCATAACAGAATACTAACATTGCTTCTTCCTCCCACTCATCGCGCTTAAGCGCCGATTAAACACAAGATTATTATTGGATATGCTAGTGCTATTATATTTGGCGTTGATCGCCAAAACATTGTTTCTGATTAAAGTAAATCATATGGGCTTGAATCATCCTCATCATAGCCATAGTCATCCTTATAGCTGTAGTCATCGTCATCATTAAAACCATATCGATGACAGTGAGGGCACTCGGCGGTCCATATACGCTTTTGTGCATGATAGACTTCTATCTCACCATCGCGTTCGCGGGACTTAAAAGCCATCCCACAAGCTTTGCAGTGCATCATTTTTTATAGCTCCTGTAAAGGTTGATTGGTTTAAATCATCAATTGTTTTGATAAGATATTTATAGCACTTTTTTTCAAAAAGTCAACACTTTTTTT
>JBFLKV010000012.1:0-2747 GCA_040883365.1 Eubacteriales bacterium | reverse complement strand
CAAAACGCTTGGGATGCCCTATGGCTACACCATCATGGATGAAGAAGACGCCAAGGCTGTACTAAACGATGTGCTGAGCCAAAGCGGTGGCCGCTACGGCGATCATGACCTTAAGTCTGCTATGAGTGCGCTTGATGAATATCGATTAGCGATGGTGAAATATCCCGGCCAACTGGCCGCCTTGGCCGATCATTTTTCGACTCGGTTTTCGGCCGATATCGCGTTAGTGCTGGCTGTATATCAGCAACAACTCCAGAACAATCATGCACTCGATTTTCTATCGCTTATCCTAATCGTCCATGCATTTTTGCAAGATGAAACAAATCTTGCACGCTGGCAAAACATCTATGATTTTATTCAAGTGGATGAAATGCAGGACACCGGCCTCATTGAATATGACATCATCGCCAAATTGGCAGACCAACACAAAAACCTCTCGCTTTTTGGCGACACGGACCAGACCATCTATGAGTGGCGAGATTCCCGTCCGTTTGAAATCATCAAACACTTCCGAGAGAATTTTCAACCAACAGAATATATATTGAGCCATAATTTCCGTTCGACCAAGCACATCACCGATTGTGCCGAAGGCTTTCTTGCAACCTATTTTGACCAAAAAAGCAAGTCGGTTGAGGTGATGGGAGAAGACGGCGAAACCGTCAAACTCTGTTTTTTAAACACGGTTGAGTCCGAACAACATCAGATTGCACAGATTATAAAAAAGCAGACCGAAAAGAACGTGCGCTATGGGCAGATGGCCTTGCTGGTGCGCACCAATAATGACGCACGCAATTACTCGCAGTCGCTTCTTTCGGCGGGTCTCCCCTGCTATGTCATTGACGAATACAATTTCTTTCGACGCGAGGAAATCAAGGATGCGCTGGCTGCATTGAAGCTTGCGCTTAATCCGCACGACACCGAATCCGCCAAACGGTTGCTACTAAAATACGCCAAAAACATTGGAGCTGCGACACTCAGCGAAATCCACGATTCGGGTCTCCCTGTCTCGCTGGCCGATTTCATCACGCAATCTCACAAAAACAACCCTGACTTTCTTTCGGAAATCATTACCCCCTATATGGAAAACAAAATGGTGGTATTTGATGTGGAAAGCACGGGGTTGGACACTGAAACGGACGAGATTATTGAGATTGCCGCCGTGCGTTTTGGACAGGACGGCGTGATGGATGAATTCCATCGCTATCTCAAACCCACCCTTCCGGTGGGCGCCAGCCAAGCGGTACACGGCTATACGGACGCTTTTTTATCCGAACAGGGCGAAGACCCTAACACCGTTCTTTCAGAATTCGTCACGTTTTGCAATGGATATATTTTGGCCGGTCATAACGTAACCTATGATATTGCCATCCTTAAGTCACAGTTGAGGCGCTTAAAGCTGGATTACCCCGCATTTTCGCCCTACTTTGATACACTGGATGCCGCCAAACGTTTAGTGGATGATGTGCCCAACTACAAACTCTCAACGCTCTGTGCCTATTTTGGTTTTGAAGAGGAACCCACCCACCACGCAATGGATGACGTGTGGGCCACCTGTGAATTAGCACAAGTTTGCATTGAACAGTTAATGGAAACCACCGAGGAGCGCGTCACGTTTTATGAGCGATTCTGCGATCGATTCCGTCCTTTCTCCGCATTTTTGGCAAAAACCACGCAGGACGCCCAAAAACTGCGGCCGGTCGCTTTGCTGGAAAACACTCTGGCTACCCTGCAAATGAAACAACGATTTATTAAAGCGCCGAACAAGCAAGAGAATCTGGATGAGCTTGCCCGAATCTTTGCCCAGTTGGATGAGTCGAACGATACGCCAGCCGTCTCGCTTCGCCGCATTTTGGAGTTGACCACGCTTTCGGGCACGCTTGAGCGGCAGATTAGCGGCGAAGACCGCGTGGCCGTGCTGACCGTGCATCAGGCCAAGGGTTTACAGTTTGATACTGTCATCATCGCAAACGCGGTGGAAGGTGCTTTCCCCTCTTCGCTGAATATCCGCTATAACAAGCTGGAGGAAGAAGCCAGACTCTTTTATGTGGCCATGACGCGTGCCTCGCACCATCTTTTTATCACGCTCAGTCGCATTAACAGCCGAGGCGAAGCCAACCAATCCTCACGCTTTTTGCGATTATTACCCAAGACCTGCACCGAGATGTTTGTTCAGTCGGATAAGGGCTCATCATGACCGAACTCTTTGTCGCCATCAATGCCAAGTACCCGCACACCAATCTGGCTGTGCGCCTTTTGGTCGCCGAAGCGAAAAAAACCGACTTGCCGTGCGCCTATATCGAGCACACCATCAATACAGGTTTGCAGACCGTTGTTTCGGATATCCTCTCTTTCTCCCCGCGTGTTGTGTCTTTTAGCTGCTATATTTGGAATATCAACTATATTATTAAGGTTGCAAAAGCCTTAAAATCCTCACAACCCGACATGCAAATTCTGCTTGGTGGGCCGGAAGTCAGCTTTGATGCCGAAAAAGTCTTGGCCGAAAACCCGATGATTGATTTTATTATTCGCGGCGAAGGCGAGCAGGCGCATCACGATTTTGCTGAATATCTATTGGGCAAAAGAAAACTTAGCGATTGTGCCTCCCTGACCTATTGGCAGGACGAACAAATCCTTTCTACGCCCATACGCATCGGTAATCAGTTTGATACCGCTCCCTTCCCCTATCCTGATATCAATGGCCTTAAAAACCGTGTGATTTACTATGAGGCCAGTCGGGGATGTCCGTT
>JBFLKV010000074.1:0-3116 GCA_040883365.1 Eubacteriales bacterium | reverse complement strand
GGCGTTAGTTCCAAGTACGACGGACGTATCGCTTCATGCGCGTCCTGTGCGCCTGCTTTTTTCTTATATACATTCGGTTTTTCCGGCAGATATTCCTCGCCATAGACTTCTTTGATATTATCGCGTACTGCAGCGAGTGCTTCGTCCGAGACACGCGTGGTATCGGTTCTGATATAAGTAACCAAACCCGTCAGGCCATATCCTTTAATCTCAAAACCTTCATATAACTGCTGTGCAATCATCATGGTTTTGCGCGTTGAAAAATATAGCTTACGCGCGGCGTCCTGCTGCAATGTTGATGTCGAGAACGGAGCGGAAGGGCGTCTTTTGCGAACGCTTTCTTTTAAGCCCTTAATGGTGAAGATTTCCTTTTTAACGGCTTCGACCACTTTCATCGCATCTTCTTCTGTCGCGAGTTCCAGTTTTTTTCCGTCTTTGCCGAAGAACTTCGCTTCAAAAATCTGTCCGCCATCGGTTTTTAGCTGTACCGTGATGGTCCAGTATTCCTGCGGGACAAAATTGTTGATTTCCTCTTCTCTGTCCACAATAATGCGCACGGCGACAGACTGTACGCGTCCGGCCGAAAGCCCACGCTTGACCTTATACCACAAGATTGGGCTGATTTTATAACCCACCAAGCGGTCAAGCAAACGTCTGGCTTGCTGCGCGTTGACCAAGTCCATATCTATCTGTCTTGGGTTTTCCACTGCGTTTTTCACCGCGGTTTTTGTAATTTCGTTAAACTCAATACGACACGTATCGCTGGGGTCGATGCCCAAAATGTTGGCGATATGCCAGCTGATGGCCTCCCCTTCACGGTCAGGGTCAGTAGCCAGATAGATGCTCTTCGCTTTCGAAGCATCCGATTTTAGGCTCTTGATTAAATCACCTTTACCGCGAATATTAATATACTGTGGTTCAAAATTATCCTCAATATCAATGCCGATCTTAGATTTAGGCAAATCGCGAATATGCCCGTTGCTGGCCTTGACGAAATACTTGCTTCCTAAAAACTTAGAAATCGTCTTCGCTTTTGCGGGTGATTCCACAATCACCAGTGTTTTATCTTTGTTTGTTTTTGCCTGGCTGGCTGCCATAATTGATTACCTTTCCGTATCGCTTTTCTCTATTTGATGCCAAAAACATTGCCCGGCAGTCGCATCAGTACGCCTTTCATTTCCATCATCGTGAGGCTGGCATACAGCGCTTGGGGCTCAATTTTGCTTTTATTTTCTATTTCCTCAATGCTTAAATCGCCTTGCAAGAGCAAATTATATATTTGTTGCTCAAAAAAATCAAGCTGAATATTCAATTTAACATCGCGTTTACGCTTTGTTCGGGTTTTACCCCATCCATATTCTGAAAGGATATCGTCCGCATTTTGCACCATCACACCACCATTTTTGATGATGAAATTGGGCAGTTCGCTTTGCTTATCGCTCGGCTGTCCCGGCACAGCCATCAGGTCTCGGCCTTGGTCTGTGGCATACTTCATGGTGATGTTCGCGCCACCCTTAAACTGGGATTCTACAATCACTGTAGCGCGTGACATCCCCGAAATAATTCGGTTTCTTAAAGGAAAGTTCCACGCAAGCGGCGGTGTCCCGGGCAAGTATTCCGAGATGATGGCCCCTTTTTCGGTGATGGCATCATACAGCTTTTGATTTTCTTTAGGATAAACCACATCGGTGCCACAACCCAAAACAGCAAAAGTAACGCCACCCGACTTCACAACCCCCGTATGCGCCGCGGTATCAATCCCCCGCGCCAAACCGGACGCCACAACCACGCCGGATCTGCCTAAATCCTCGGCCAGGCCTTGAACAAACTCGGTGCCCTTTCGGCTACATCGCCGCGTGCCGACAATCGCGATTGTTTTTTTGGTGTAATTCTTTAAACTGCCTTTGATATACAAAACCGGTGGGGGTGCCGAAATCTCTGCTAAAAGAGCAGGATAATCGTCATCCAGCCGTGTGATTGGCATAACGCTTGCCTTCTTACATTGATCAATGAGCTCATCAATATATTTTTCGCTGTGGTTTTGGTAGATACAAGCCTTTTTTGCATCATCTAAAAAGTCAAAAGCCTTTGTGCTTAGCTTAACCGAATCCCATACATTTTGAGTATCCTCAAAATGCGCGAGAATATCGTAAAAATCCTTGGCATTGATTTTCTCCAATGAGGCCAGCCACAACCAGTACCGTGTTGTCTTATCCATATGCGCCGTCTACCCCCAGTACTTTCTGTCCAAGGATCGGAACTGTATGGCTTGTGCAATATGATGCGCACCGATCATATCCTCCGCATCCATATCCGCAATGGTACGCGCGACTTTTAAGATTCGGTTATATGAACGTGCTGAAATATCTAACTTACTAAAAGCCTGTTCAATCAAACGCTCTCCTGCCTCATCAATCGCACAAAACGCTTTGACTTGTGAGGAAGAAAGCTGGGCATTGGTGTAAACGCCAGAGCCTTGATACCGCTGAATCTGACGATTTCTCGCGCGGTTGACTCTTTCTTTCACCGAAGCACTGGTTTCATCCTTTTCGATTGAAGATATTTCGGTGTAAGTGACTTCAGAAAGTTCAATATGCATATCAATGCGATCCAAGAGCGGTCCACTGATGCGTCCCAAATATCCGCTAATCTGACGCTGACTGCAACGGCATTCACGAAAGGTGGACCCATAATTGCCGCAAGGGCACGGGTTCATCGCCGCCACCAGCATAAAATCGGCCGGATAAACGGCCTTAGCATTGACTCTGGCCACATTAACGATGCCGTCTTCAATCGGTTGACGAAGCGCTTCTAAGGCTTCACGCTTAAATTCGGGCAGTTCGTCTAAAAAAAGAACGCCGAAATGCGCCAAAGAAATATCGCCCGGGCTCACCTTTGATCCGCCGCCCGCGAGCGACGCCGTTGACGTGGTATGATGCGGTGAACGAAAAGGTCTGGTCTTAATTAAACCGCCATCCAATTGTCCTGCGATTGAATGGATTTTTGTGATTTCAAGCGCTTCTTCAAAACAAAGGTCGGGCAATATGCCGGGCAACGCTTTGGCTAGCATCGATTTCCCTGCGCCGGGTGGTCCGATCAGCAAAATATTGTGTCCG
>JBFLKV010000073.1:0-3230 GCA_040883365.1 Eubacteriales bacterium | reverse complement strand
GCTACTTTCTCGGCGTCTTTATACCCATCCGTCTCCACCGCACTGCTCACATCCACCGCCATCGGCGATAGGATATCAATCACTTGGTTGACATTGGTTTCATCGATCCCGCCGGCAATCACCAGCGGTGCATTAAACTGATATTCTTTGGCCATTCGCCAATCAAACGCCGTCCCTGTGCCGCCATGGGCAGCAAGGTCAAACCCATCCAGCAAATAGCTTTCGGCTTTATATCGGTTGGCTTCGGCAAAATCGTCTTGGCTTTTTACACGAAACGCCTTCCACACGCGGGGTTTAAGCGCCTCGCAAAATGGCACAGATTCCTCGCCATGCAGCTGTAATATATCCAGCCCGCAGGTTTCCTGCACACTTTTTAGGGTATCCGCATCGGCATTGACAAAAACACCCACCGTCTGGATGGACGGGTTCAGGGCGTCAATCATCGCCTTGGCTTGCGCAGCTGTCACTTGCCGCTTGCTTTTGGCAAACACAAACCCCACATAGTCCGGCAGCAGTTCATTGGACCATACCACGTCTTCCATACGCCTAAGGCCACATATCTTAATCTTGGTCATTGCTTAACTCCCCCTTAATTCCTGCACCGCTTTTGGGATGTCCTTGGCGCGCATCAGCGATTCTCCAATCAGCAATGCATCCACGCCGGCATCCCGCATGCGTGATAAGTTGGCAAAGTCAAATATACCACTTTCGCTAACCTTGACTTTTCCCGACGGTATCTTGGCCGCCAGAGTTTCGGTCGTCGCCAAATCAACCGAAAAATCATTCAGATTGCGGTTGTTAATACCGATGATATCCACATCGACATCCAACACACGCATTAATTCCTCTTCATCATGCACTTCGGTCAGCACCGAAAGCCCCAAGCCCATCGCCAAATCATACAATTGCTTTAATTTCTGATTATCCAATATCGCGGCGATTAGCAAAATCGCATCCGCACCTAAAAGATGACTTTCGTAAACCTGCCATGGATCAAAGATAAAATCCTTGCGTAAAACCGGCAGATGAGCATTCTCTTTGGCCGTTTTGATATAATCCGGGCTACCGAGAAAGTAATCCTGTTCGGTCAAAACCGATAGCGCTTGAACATCAGCTTTATCATAAGATTTTGCCAAATCCTTTACCGAAAATTTGGGTTTGATCACGCCTTTCGAGGGCGATGCTTTTTTAATCTCTCCGATAATCGCGATATCATCGCTTTTAGTTAATGCCTGCTTAAACGTGCGGCTGTACATGTCCGTCCCTTGTTTCATCTGATCCAAGTCGGCTACCTGCTTTAGGGCTTCCAGACGCACTTTCTTTTTGGCTACGATTTCGTCCAATATCATGAAACTGCTCCTTGGCTGACTTTTTTCATCGCTTCCAAGGCCGCCTTGGCTTTGCCGTTTTCCAGCAGTTCTTTAGCCAATGCTACCCCATCCTGGATGCTGTCGACTTTGCCTGTAACATACAGTGCCGCACCGGCATTCAGGCAAACCACATCCTGTTTGGGCCCGGTTTTTCCATCCAAAAGCGCTTCGATTATTTGGGCGTTTTCCTCAGCATCGCCACCCAGCAGCGCCGATGAATCACATGTCGAAAGTCCAAAATCCTCGGGCGAAATGGTGTATTCCTCAATCTCGCCGTTTTCGGTCAACTCACACACTTTTGTTTTATTACATAGGGTGATTTCATCCATGCCGTCCATGCCATGCACAATCAGCGCCCGTTTGGTGCCCATGTTTTTTAGCGCGTGCGCAAACATGGGTAGCAAGCGTTCATCAAAAACCCCAATCACCTGATATCTGGCAAACGCCGGATTGGTCAGCGGCCCTAAAATATTAAAGATTGTTTTGACACCCAACTCTTTTCTCACCGGCATCACATGTTTCATGGCGCTATGGTAGGCCGGGGCAAACATAAAACCGATGCCCGCCTCTCGGATGCAGCTTTCCACGCCTTCGGGAGAAAGTGCCACCTGGACACCCAGCGCCTCCAACACATCTGCACTGCCGCATTTGCTGGAAACCGAACGGTTGCCGTGCTTGGCCACCGGCACACCTGCCGCCGCCAAAACAAAGGCCGCCGTGGTGGACACATTAAAAGTGCCGCCGCCGTCTCCGCCCGTGCCACACGTATCAATCGCATTATCGCCTGCGTTCACGCGGGCCGCTTTGTCTCGCATCACCAGTGCACATCCGGTCACCTCATCGGGTGTTTCGCCTTTGGCGCGCATCGCGGTCAGCAGCGCAGCCATTTGCGCATGGGTATATTCACCGCTCATAATGCTGTTCATCATGGCTGTAGATTGATCAATCGTTAAATCTTCTTTTCGCAATAATTGTTCTAAATAATCTTTCATCGAATATTCTCCTCCGCCTCCCTTTTCTTCCAAAAAGCGTTTCAATATCCTCTTTCCGTGCGGCGTTAAAATCGATTCGGGGTGAAACTGCAATCCAAACGTCGGGTGGCCTTTGTGCCTCATGGCCATCAGTACGCCGTCTTCGGTTTCGGCCAAGGGTTCCAAAACGTCCGGTAGATTGACCCGCGCAACACAGAGCGAATGGTATCTTCCGGCTTCAAAGGCTTCGCCCAAGTCCTGCAAAATGCCTTTTTTCGTATTCTTCACCTGCCACCGCTTACCGTGGATGATTTCGGGTGCATAATCTATGGTGCCGCCAAAAGCCAACCCCATAGCTTGGTGTCCCAAGCAGATACCCAGTATCGGAATCTTCCCCGATAGTTCTCGGATGAGGTCCACACAGATACCCGCGTCCTCGGGGCGTCCCGGCCCCGGAGAAATAACGATATGGTCGGGTTTCATCGCTTTAATCTCATCGATGGTAATTTTATCATTTCGTATCACCCGAATATCCGGGCACATCTCGCCGAGATACTGATACAGATTATATGTAAATGAATCATAATTATCGATTAAACAAATCATGGTTTTGGTACCTCCTCCATCACGCCATCCTCTTCGCCCAGTGCTTTAAACAATGCCCCCAGCTTGTTGTCGGTCTCCTCAAACTCCTTTTCAGGGATTGAGTCATACACAATGCCCGCTCCGGCCTGTGCATGTACGCAATTGTCTTTAAACAGCAATGTTCGGATGGTGATGCACACATCCATGTTGCCACGAAAATCAAAGTAGCCCACCGCACCGGCGTATGGGCCGCGCTTGGTGTTTTCCAGCTCATCGATGATCTCCATCGCGCGAATCTTTGGTG
>JBFLKV010000011.1:0-11542 GCA_040883365.1 Eubacteriales bacterium | reverse complement strand
TGCATGCGCTCAACGGCATCAGCCTATCCATCGATGATGGTGAGTTTTTGGCCATCATCGGGCCTTCGGGCAGTGGCAAAAGCACATTGATGAATGTCATTGGATGCTTGGATGTGGCCGAAGAGGGCACCTATAAGCTGGATGGCGAGTATGTGCGTAATTTATCCGAACGTCAGCTGGGTATTATTCGCAACGAAAAAATCGGTTTTATTTTTCAGCAGTTCAACCTGCTCCCCAAGCTGACCGCCTATGAAAACGTGGAATTGCCGCTGGTGTACCAGGGGCTTTCCAAAGAAGAACGAAAGAAAAGGACGGAAGAGAGCCTGGAAAAAGTCGGGTTGGCTGATCGGATGGATCATAAGCCGACCGAACTTTCGGGCGGACAGCAGCAGCGCGTAGCAATCGCCCGTGCTCTTGGCACACACCCGACGTTGATTCTGGCGGATGAACCCACCGGAAATCTTGATAGTAAATCGGGCAAAGAGATTATGCAGATGCTAAAAGCGCTCAATAAAGAGGGCAGAGGCGTTGTGCTGATTACCCATGATTCATGGGTGGCGAATCAGGCAGACAGACAAGTACGAATTGTAGACGGACAAATTGTTCCAAACAAAAAGAAGAAAGGAAGCGCGCAATGAAATTTTCACAAGCAGTAAAAATGGCGTTTGTATCGCTCAAAGGCAACAAGATGCGCTCCTTTTTAACCATGCTGGGTATTATCATCGGGGTTTTGGCGGTGACACTGTTGATTTCGGTGGTGCAAGGCGCAACCGACGAGATTACCGGGCAGGTTGAGGGATTGGGTTCCAATCTGGTATTAGGCCAAATTGTCAGCCCAAAACCGGTATATATTACGGTGGATGACGCGTTGGCGTTGGAGGGCACAGGCGGTATTAAAACGGTATCGGTGTCTAAATCTACCGAAGCCAACGTCAAGGCGGGTACCGAAAGTACAGGCGTATCGGTTGAAGGCATCTCATCAAAATATAGCGTCGTGATGAATCATGATTTGTTATATGGTCGGTTTTTAACCGCGCTGGACGTGGAAGCCAAAACGCAGAATGCGGTGATTGGATATACGGTGGCCAAAGATTTGTACGGCACCACAAATTGCATCGGTAACACGATTGATGTTAAAGGCAAGGATTTTACCGTGGTGGGTGTTCTAGATGAAGGCGACAGTATGGTTACGTCATCGGACAGCACTGTGTATATTCCGATTTTGACCTATCAACGTTTGCTAAATGATAAAGAACTCGGGGCTATCTATGTTTCGGCAGAGAGCCCGGACATGGTTGATACAGCCGAAAAAACGTTGGATGAATATTTGCTTAAGGAATTGGGAGACGATGATTATTATCGCGTCATTAACCAATCGGCCATCTTGGAAGTGATGGATCAGGTTTTAGGCATTATGGGTAGTCTCTTGACAGGTATTGCGGCCATCTCGCTGTTGGTTGGCGGCATCGGTATTATGAATATTATGCTGGTTTCGGTTTCGGAGCGCACGCGAGAGATTGGTATCCGAAAAGCAATCGGTGCGCAAAAAAGTGACATCATGGTCCAGTTTTTGATCGAGTCGGTTGCACTTTCTGTCGCGGGCGGCCTTATTGGCTTGTTGCTTGGGGTTGTGGGCTTGCAGATTTTTGAGAAAGTGATGGATCTTGATTTGGCCTTAACGATTTCCACCACTGCACTGGCCATCGGCTTTTCGGCAGGGGTTGGCATTGTTTTCGGCATTGGGCCCGCCAACAAAGCGGCTAACTTGAACCCGATTGAAGCATTACGATATGAATAGCAAAGATATGCAAAGCCTTCAGGCGAAAAGCCTGAGGGCTTTTTGCTCTTTTGGGTAAAGTTGATAAAAAATAAAGCGGTATGTTATAATTAACGCACAGAATATCTTTTAAGAAAAAAGAAGGAACAAGACATGCAGATAAAAGAATCCGGTGAAATGTATTTGGAAGTGATGTACAATCTCTTTACCGATCATGGTGAGATACGTTCGGTCGATGTGGCAAAAGCGCTGGGGTATTCCAAGCCTTCAGTTTCACGTGCCATTGGACTTCTAAAAAAAGAAGGGTTTATCGAGCAGGAACCATACGGAAAAATCACGTTGACCGAAAAAGGATTCGCGCGCGCCAAAATGGTGGCCGACCGGCATGAGCTGTTGACCGAGTTTCTGGTCAAAGCACTGGGCGTTTCCGCGGATACGGCCGAGCAGGATGCCTGCCGCATTGAACACATTGTCTCGCAAGAAACGATGGCCGCCGTTCGGGCCTATTTGATTAAAAATAAATAACGACTTAGAAGAAAAGGTGCGTCCAGGTTTGGTCAACAAAAACCAGTGCGGCCAAAACAAACACATAGATGGCAAAACCGGTTAGTTTTTTGCTGGAAATGAGTTTTAATAGACCGCGGACAGCAAAGTAGCCACTGATAGCGGCGGCCAGCATGCCGACGATAAGAGGAGCAACGCCAATCCCTAAGGGCTGGCCAATTAGCTTTAGGCCCTCATATCCGCTGGAACCTAAGATAATGATGACACTCATTAAGAACGAGAATTTTGCGGCTTGAACACGGTCGATATTGCGAGCCAAACCACCCGAAAGGGTCATACCGGCGCGCGACACACCGGGCAATAAAGCCACGGCTTGACACAGGCCGATAATAAGAGCATCGAAGAGACCGACTTCGGTCTTTTTTTGTGTCTGTTTTGCGGCCAGCCATTCGGCCAAAAGCAGAACCAACCCAGTGATTAGGAAACTGACGGCCAAGAATTTGCCGCTGAACGCTTCTTTTAGTTGATCTTCAAACAAAAGAGCCAGAATAACAGCCGGGATGGTGGCGATAATTAAACTCAAAGTGATTTTGCTAAAGGGATGTTTGATGATTTCGATAATATCTTTCCACAAAACAATCACCACAGCCAGCAATGTGGCAAAATGGAGCAGGATATCGAATGTCATGTAATCTCCCGATAGGTTTAATAACTTTTGTGCCAAAACCAAATGACCCGAAGACGAGACCGGAAGAAACTCGGTAAAACCTTGCACTATGCCTAAAATCGCTGCTTTGATGATTGTCATTATACTTATACTCCAATTTAAATATTTCGTACGCAAGGATTATACCAACTCAGACTACGCATATCAAGAGAAAGGTGTGAGCGCGTATTTTTGTTTATCTTGAACTGTTTGCAATAGCAGACCAAAAATAATATAATGATGAAAATATCCAATTTTGTTTAAAGGAAAATGAATTGGAGAGTCAAAAGACAAATATCAAGCGTGTCAAACTGATTGAAAATGGCGCGGAGAATATACGAGATATCTACATTGTGGACGGTCATATCCATATGATTCGAAAGGAAGTACGGCAAAGCGTATTTTCGGGCGTATATGAGATGGAAGCGGACGCTCTGATCGCTGTGCCGTTTTTTACGGATAGTGGATGCTTTGCGCTGGGAAATAAGGAAGAAGAGCTACCCAAAATCTCCGAACAGGAGTACAAGCGGTTTGGATTTTTCTCGTTTGTTACCATGTTAAATCCACTCGATAATCCGGCGCGGCTTTTTGAACAAAAAGAAGGCGCTGCTCTATATGCTGAATCGGGCATGTTGACCCGCTATCTCACGGGGGGCACAAGAAATAAGCTGTATCACTTGGGTGAGAATATCTATGAGGATATCGTTAAATCCGAGTATTGTGTGGGTGCGTCAGCGTTGGTGGATGATCAGGTGTTGGGTATTGACCGTACACGCTTTGAGCATATGACCCAGCAAGTGAACGCGGCTCAGTTCGATACGGACAAGGCATGCGTCACACTGGCCATGATGGGAGATATTGCCGAGGATTTCAGATTTATTGAAGATGCAATTTTAAACGACAAGCCTTCGGTGGTTCCCGCATTTGTCAACCGAAACAAAGGGCTTTTAAACGCAGGGCTGAGTTACCTGAAAGAAAACGGTGTGGTGATGCTGGTGGCATGTGGGGACGAAGCACGAATGAACACGCGCGTTATTCCCTTAAGTCAGGCACTGGTGCGCATCTTTGAAGATCGAGGGAATCTGAACGGTGTGCTGGCCGCTTCCTACAGCGGAGGACTTTTGCCCAAGAAAAACAGCAACAGTTTGGATGTGCGAGGAGAGATTGTCAACTTAAGTTCGGAGCTGAAAGAAGCGGTGGATTTGGGTGTGCCCGTGATTGAAGTGTTAAAAACGGTGACGACAAATCCGATATCCGTTTTCGGCCTGGAAGCGCTTGAAATCGTCGAAGGTCAAGCAGCACGATTTTTGATGGTAGACGCGGCACTGAATGTAAAGTATATTGTTGAAGGAAACCAAATATACCCACCGGATAGGTATCAAACACCGGTGCTTTTCTTCTAACAAGATATATAGTTAATTAGTAGATGCAAAGAAGAAATACAATAAACCTTAAATTAAGGAGCGATGAGAATTATGTCAGAACAGGTTTACAGCGTCAAAAACGGCACATTCCTATATATTATGGGTGTGCTCGTCGCCATCTTTGTACTGGTTCAATCGGCCATTTTCCTTGCACGCGCATGGAAAAGAGGGAAAGAGATTGGACTTTCAACGGAAAAAATGAAGGCGGCGCTGGTCAGCAGCGGAACATTCTCGATTGTTCCTTCCATCCCCATCGTGATTGCGCTTCTAACATTGGCGGCAACTCTGGGTGTGCCCTTTGCGTGGGCAAGGCTGACCGTTATTGGATCGATGATTTATGAAACCACAGCGGCAGGTGCGGTGGCCGATGTGGCGGCTTTAGGCAAAGAAGCAGTCGGCAACTTGAACGCGGCACAAGCTTATAATTATGATTTATCTGTTTTTTCGGCTTCCATGTGGGTGATGACGCTGGGCATCCTGATTGGGCCGCTTTTTATGATATTCGGTCTAAAGCGATATCAGAAAAAAATCAAAGAAATGCGTGATAAGAACTCGGTTTGGACCGAAATTCTGGTCGCCGCTCTGTTTATGGGCATGATTGCAGCGCTGGGTAGCCGAGAGGTGGCCAAAGCGGGTGTACATATGCTGACGGTATTTACCGGGGCGATGGTCATGCTGATATTTGGGCTGATTATCCATCTAACCAAGGCCAAGTGGCTGGAAAGCTTTGCGCTTCCGGTCTCCATCATTGCGGCGCTGGCCGCTTCGGTGGGGTATGCTACATGGTTTGCGATTGTGTAGGGGGGAGAAAACATGAAAAAGAAAACATATACGATGTCCGACTATGAATATGCGACACATCGCCTCGGCCGGATTTCCACGGCTATGGCGCTTGTGCTCATCCTCTCTATCCCACTTTTATTCTGTGTGATATATAAGGTGATGCCCAATTTGGACGCACTGTTCCAAGGAGCACTTAAGATTATACCCATGTTCTATGCTGTGGGTGCGATTGAAATTATCAACTATGTGCCGATGTTAGGTGCGGGAGGTTCATATTTGGCGTTTATCACAGGCAACTTGACCAATATGAAAATTCCTGCCGCGCAGGTAGGCTTGGAACGAGCAGGTGTCGAAGCCACCAGCGAAGAGGGTGAGATTATTTCGACCCTATCGGTGGCGATGTCCACCATTGTCACTGATATTATCATTATCATCGGCATGCTTTTGGTTATCCCGCTGAATCGTTGGATTGGTTCGCAGGAGGTTTTGGCCAGAGTGTTCGATTTGCAGGAAGGCTATGTTATTGCGGCGCTTTTTGGGGCGCTGGGCGTGGTGTTTATCTCCCGTTCTTGGAAGATAGCCATTGCACCTTTTGTGGTCATGCTTACCCTGTATATTCTGTTCAGAAGTTTAATTAATAGTTCGGTATTTGGCGTTTTAGCTATACCATTGGCAGCTTCGGTGGCCATTTTGGCGGCCAGGCTGATGTATAAAAAAGGTATATTGACGAAGAAAGACATTGGAGAACAAGAATAAATGACAATACTTTATACATTTCTGATACTACTCGGGTTATTGGTCGCGATTCTGCTGATTAATACCCTAAGAACAAAGCAAGAGAAAGTGGATTTGCCGCAAGCAGAGCCGCTGAACTTGGATAAAGACAAACTAGCGCAGCATTTGAGCGGCGCGATACAGATTAAAACTGTTTCCAGTGCCACGATGGAAGGCGTTGACCAAGACGCATTCTTTGGTTTTCATGCGTATCTAGAAAAGACTTACCCTAAGATGCACAGTACGTTGTCAAAAGAGACGGTGAACACGTATAGTTTACTCTATACGTGGAAAGCCAAAAATCCGACGAAAAAGCCGTTGTTGATGATGGCGCATATGGACGTCGTGCCGGTGGAACCCGCAACGATAGAGGACTGGGAGCATCCACCTTTTTCGGGTGAGATTGCGGATGGATACATCTGGGGTCGGGGTACACTGGACATGAAAGGTCAGCTCATCTCGGTTTGCGAAGCGGTGGAATATGCGATTGCAAACGGCTTTGAACCCAAAAGGGATATCTATTTGGCGTTTGGGCATGACGAGGAAAACTCCGGGCTTTTGGGCGGCAAACAGATTGCCGAACTCATCAAGAGCCGTGGCATTGTCCCCGAACTTGTAGTGGATGAAGGGGGCGCTGTGGTCGATGGCAAGATGTTGGGGCTCAGTGGCATGCTGGGGCTGATCGGCATCGCCGAAAAAGGCTATGCGGACATCACCTTAGAGGCTACAGCCAAAGGTGGTCATGCGTCTCAGCCGCCAGTGGACACGGCGGTCAGCGAGATTGCCGAAGCCATTTTGCTTTTACGCAAGCACCAGCTGAAGCGCACCATGAATGTACCGCTGAAGGGCTTTTTAAAAGCACTTTCGCCCAGTATGCCATTTGGCATGCGACTGATTATTAGTAACCTTTGGTTGTTTGAAGGATTGCTTCTAAAAGTTCTTGGCAAAGGCGCCACCAGCAATGCTTTGACAAGAACTACGTTTGCACCCACCCAGTTGACCGGAAGCCCAGCTTCCAACGTGCTGGCGCAGCGCGCAACAGCGACAATCAATTTCCGTATTTCGCCGGACGATAGCGTGGACAAATTGATTGCGCATATTGAAAAGGTGCTTGAGAAAACCAATGTTAAAATCGTCCATACCTTGGCGCATAACCCCACACAGCCGTCTGACATCACATCCGATGCTTATGCACTGGTTCGGGATACCATTCAGCAGGTGATGCCGGATTTGAGGCTTGCACCTTACCTGATGGTGGCGGCCACGGATAGTCGGCAGTACGCGGGTATCGCAGAGAATATTTTTCAGTTCTGTCCGTACCGTTCCATGGCTGAGGATTTGGGCACCATTCATGCAACAAATGAACGGTTGGAGATAGAGAGTTTTGCCGAAGGCGTGACTTTCTTTATTCGCTTGTTAAACAATAGTAACCAGTAAGATCGTTTTAGTTTTTGGGCATAACGCCCAAAGGTATTATCCATATATTATTATTCCTGGAGGACTAAAAACATGAGCAGGTATGTGATTACCACCGAAACCAATTCAGAGATTCCTTGGAAGTTCGCAAAAGAGCACGCGGTTCCGTTTTTTAGAATGCCATATACAGTGGAGGGCGTTGAAGCCGATTATGATCTGGGTGAAAACACCGATTTCATTGCGTTTTTTACAAAGCTTAAGGACGGCGCGCAGGCCGCGACATCCACTAAGTCACCGTTTGAAGTCGAGCAGTTTTTCCGCACACAGTTGGATAAAGGGCTAGATGTCCTGCATCTTGGCTTTTCATCACAGCTATCCGCGCATTTTTCTATTTGCAAAGGGTGCTTAGAGACTTTGCGCGCTGATTATCCTAAACAGCGCATTGAGATGATCGACACGATGCGCATCTCTATGCCGATGGGGCTTATCGTGATGGAAGCGGTGGAGATGATGGAAGCGGGAAAAAGTTTTCAAGATGTCTATGACTGGGTACAAGTCAATAAACTGCGAGCACAAGGATGGTTTACCGTGGACGATTTGATGTATCTAAAACGCGGTGGCCGACTGTCGGGAACGGCGGCGGTATTAGGGACCATGCTGGAAGTTAAACCCGTGTTGATTTTGGACGATATGGGAAAAATCGTGGTGCATGATAAGATTAAAGGCAGAAAAAATGTAATCAAGTATTTAGAAAAAACGCTGGAAGAGAATATCGGAGATCCGGCGGAATCCAATGTCACTATTCTTCATGCGATGAACCTTGAAATGGCGGAAAATCTAAAAGAGCGATTGGAGAAGTTTGCTACGTTTAAAAGCCTTTGGATTCAGGATATTGGACCGGTCATCGGGTCGCATACGGGCCCGGGTGTTTTAGCGGTATGTTTTTTGAAAAAGGCTTAAAATATAATAACGATAAACAACAATGGAGTGACAAATGAAAATTAATTTTTTTGGAGCTGCGCGGTTTGTTACGGGCTCCAGCTACATGGTAGAGACAAAAAAGGCACGTTTTTTAGTGGATTGCGGAATGCGTCAGGGTGCGGACGAAAAGCGCTTTGACGTGCCCGGATCTTTTCCTTTCAATGCGGGGGATATTGATTTTGTGGTACTTACGCATGCGCATATTGACCACAGCGGATATCTTCCCTTGCTAGTCAAACGCGGATTCTCGGGAAAAATCTACGCGACCTCAGCCTCAGCAGAGCTGTGTTCCATCATGCTGCCGGATAGCGGACACATTCAGGAGATGGATGTGGAGTGGAAAAACCGCAAACGGATGCGCGCGGGAAAACCCATCATTCCGCCACTGTATACGGTGGAAGATGCGAATAAAACGTTGAAGTGCTTTTCGGGCATGGAGTACGGTGAAGTAAAAGAAGTAGCAGAAGGCATCAGCATCTGTTTTCAGGACGCTGGGCATTTGCTAGGCTCCGGCTCGGCCGAGATATGGGTGACCGAAGACAACAAGACCGAAAAAGTGGTATTCAGCGGTGATATCGGAAACCGCGATAAGCCGATTATTAAAGACCCCACGTATATGCAGGCGGCCGATTATGTGGTGATGGAATCCACCTATGGCAACCGTTTGCATGAAAACTTAAAGCCCTCCGAAGAGCAATTGCGTGACGTGCTGAAGGCTGCGGTTAAGCGGGGCGGTAATATCGTGATTCCGGCGTTTGCTGTGGGTCGAACCCAAGAAACGCTCTACGATATCGCTTTGCTTCTTAAGGATAAGTCGGTACCCGGATTAGAAAACATGCCGGTCTATATCGATTCTCCGCTGGGCATAAAGGCGACGGATATTTTTGACCGCTGCTTTAAAAACTATTATGATGCCGAAGCGATGGCACTGAAAAACAAAGGCATTGAGTTTTTAAACTTTGATACGCTCAATGTGGCCAAAACGGCGGATGAGAGCAAAGCCATCAACTTTTTAGACAAACCCGCCATCATCATCTCGTCCAGCGGCATGTGTGATGCGGGACGTATTAAACATCACTTAAAACATAATCTTTGGAAGGATGATGCCACCGTTATCTTTGTGGGATACCAAGCGTTGGGAACCACAGGCCGCGCGATATTGGACGGCGCAGACAGCGTCAAGATTTTTGGTGATCGGGTGATGATCAATGCAAAGATTGAACGCATTGAGGGCTTGAGCGGTCATGCTGATAAGGCCGGACTTTTGAAGTGGATCAATGAGTTTGATGAAAAACCCAAAAAAGTGTTTATTACGCACGGTGAAGAGCAGGTGGCGTTAAGCTTTGCTGAAGAACTTAAAAAACAAGGCTTTGACGTGCAAGTGCCGATATATGGCGAAGTTTTTGATACAAAAGATATGTCATCGTTTATGATGGCCAAAGCAGAGAGCATACAGGCCCAGATGGGTGATCAAGAAACCGAATATCGGCGTGCGATATCGATTATCAGACGCTATATGTCGGCGAATGACCCCAACAGTGATGACGTGAAGAATGGTGCTGCATTTATGCAGGATATTAAGACTCTGGTTGACAAGTGGGGAATCAAAGGCTGACCCGACAAGGAGGAAAGACACAAACAAGAGAAAATGTAAAGTTTTTATGACCTCTATTGCCTATTATTTAAGTATATGACATAATGATTTTTGAGCAAAACACGAATGAATTATTGCGCTTTTTTTGGCGCAATACTCATAGTAGAGCGATTAAAAAAAGGAAAAAAATATGCCGAGATATACAAGAAAATCCAGTAAACGAAAGCCGCTTTCGCGTTCTAGCAAGCGGACCGCTCCTTTACGAAAACCGCTTTCTTCTGCACCCAAAAAACAAGCAACATACGCACCGGGGCCGACAAAAAAGGCACCGACGCGAAGAACGGCAGGGCCGGCTAGGGCCTCGTACGCCCGGGGTAGAAGGGGTGGCAGCCAGATTAGTCTGTGGTTTAAAGTGCTTCGTGCGCTTTCCATCAAGTACAGAAGCTGGTTTATTGTGGGCTACATCACGCTGGGCGTTATTGTTGTGGCACTTGTGTTTTTCCTATTTTTCTTTAATGGTGGAAAGGCAGCTGTGGCTACAGCCACACCCTCACCATCGGCTTCTTCGGGCTTGACCGAAGCGGATGACCCCTTTCTGTCCACATATACGGCTGAAGAGTTGGCCGGGCTTTCGGGCGAGGATGGCGAATACTCTGACTTGATTGAGAGCGATAAAGAAGCGATTGGCGTGTTTATTGGTAGCGTTGATGCAAGCGAAGAAACCAGCTTGCGCAAATTGGACGATGCTATTGATGTTGAATATGCCAACAAAACAGTCAGCGGCATTTACAAATACTATTCTGCTAACAACGCATCGGATGATTTTAACGCACAGATTCAAGGTATCCGTTCGCTGGCGAATCGCGACGTGAAGGCGATTGTGGTTTGCATTGAGGATGAAGAAGAGTATCTTACCATCGTGAATATGGCGAAAACTGCCGGTATGCGCGTGGTGGCAGTGGATGCGCCGGTGGACTCCGGATATGATATTAATATCGTCACGGACGAAAATGATTATGGCATTTCTATCGCTGAGTTTATCGGGGATAAAGTCAGCGGCAGAGCCAACGTGGCTGAGTTCATTGATACGAATAAGGACGCGGGCAATGGCGGCCGTTTGAACGCATTTAACTCAAAATTGGCCGAGTATTCTAATTTGAATGTATTAACAGCCATCGATGCTGAAAGCGGCAAATCAGTCAGCCGAGGCATGGATGATTTGTTGGACGAAGGTACCATCGAAGCGATTTATACTGATTTTGGGCTGGCAACCGAAGTGCTAAACGAATGTATCCAGCGCGAGACTTTCCCCAAGGTGTTTATCGGGGATGCAACCGCCGAATTTATCAAACAATGGTATGCGCTGATGACCACAGGCGTGGATATTGAAGTGAAGGTGGATGAAGAGGACAGACACAGCGAAACGATTACCCGTACGGTAACCGCCGCCGGCATGCAGGTGTATGTACGACCAACGCCAGAAGGTGCAGCAGCAACCGCGGTGAAATTCGCTATTCGACTGGCTGAAGGAAAAACCTTGAAAACCGATATGTTGACCGAAAACAAGGTGTACTATTACACCG
>JBFLKV010000072.1:0-10426 GCA_040883365.1 Eubacteriales bacterium | reverse complement strand
TTCATACAGACTGTTTGACTTGTTTTCTTCAGCCAGTTTAAGATAATATTTCTCGCCTTCCAACTCCATTTTAATCGCACTATCCAATATATCCATACGTACCTCCTGTTATAATCAACTTAACTTACCCTTATTCTATCATATTCACTTTGGAAATAAATGATAAACCAACAAAAAAATCAATGTTTTTTGCGGCTGCGCACCGTGCCCTTCTTTTGTCTGCTTTAAACATGACATGGTTTTGTCAGGTTTTCTGGTGTATAATTTTATTACCGATGAAAAAACAAAAGTGGGTATAATACCATGAAAAATGATCGCTTGTTTCAGATACTCTATATTCTGCTGGAAAAAGAAACTGCTACCGCACCCGAGCTGGCCGAAAAGCTGGAGGTGTCGACGCGCACCATTTACCGAGACGTCGAGGCGCTGTCTATGGCCGGTGTGCCCATCTATGCCTCTGCGGGTAAGGGCGGTGGCATTTCGCTGGTTAAAGAATACGCTTTCGATAAAGCGCTGCTATCCGATGATGAACAAAACGAAATCCTGTTTGCCATCCAAAGTCTTGCCGCAACCGACCTTAAAGTGGATACTCTGCTTTCCAAGCTGTCTGGTTTGTTCCAAAAACCGGATACGGACTGGATCCAGGTGGATTTCTCCCGCTGGGGATTTAATCGGGTGGATAATGCCCGCTTTGACACCATCAAGTCAGCCATCCTGAAAAAACAAATGCTAAGCATCCGCTATTGCGGAACATCCGGGGCCATCACCGAGCGGCGCATCAAACCCTTCAAACTGGTCTACAAGGACAAAAGTTGGTATCTACAGGCGTTTTGCCTCAACGCACAGGACTATCGCCTGTTTAAGGTCAGCCGCGTGGTGGAAATGCACATCAGCGAGGAAACCTTTTCGGATAATTTCTCGGATGCCCCATCGGTAGACATAGACGCGATGGATGTCGTTTATACCGTTCCTGTCAAGCTTCTATTCTCGCCCGAATCGGCTTTTCGCGTCTACGATGAATTCAATCAAGCGCGCATCCAAGAACAATCCGACAGCACCATCTTGGTCACATACGAACTGCCCGATGATGACTGGGTATTGCAATATCTGTTTTCATATGGCACATCGGTCCGCATTATCGAGCCGATAGAACTAAAAGACAAAATGACTGCCTATGCAAAAAACGTTTACTTGCATCACAAAACATGACAGACAGATGTCAAGTTATCTTTGATAGACTAATCCCATCAAGAAGCAAAAAAACAAAATCATGATGGAGGACAACAAGATGAAGGGTAACGTTTGTCAAAGCTGTGGCATGCCGATGGGCACCACAGACGAATTGTACGGCACCGAGAAGGACGGCACTAAAAACCAGGAATACTGCAAATACTGCTACGCAAACGGCGCATTCACTACCGAATGCACCATGGAAGAAATGGCCGAGATCTGCGTTAAACCAATGGTAGAGAGCAGTGAGGGTATGACCGAAGACGTCGCACGCAGCATGATGCAACATGTGCTTCCCACATTAAAGCGCTGGAAGGCCTAAGTAACATCACCTAAGGCGTACTCAAGCTGTCGCTAAACTTTACGCCATCGCATAATAATCATTTTATATAACCGATTGTTTTGCTTTGTTTCACTAAAAAACCTCGCCCAACGGTTTTGCGCAACGCATACATGCGCACCCGTCTTACGAGGTTTTATTTTTTATCCTGTGGCCTTTTGTTAATCAATCTCAAAGCTCAATCTAATCGCGCTCAGTTTTTTGGGTTTGAACAAAAACGCCACTTGCGGATCAATCGTCTTAAAGAGATAGGTATTCCCGTCCACCGTTTCTGCGTTGGTTTCAATTTTGTATTTGACCTCTTTGTTATGGGTATCCCATATCCTAACATCATCCAACCGCAAACGACAGCTGTCCATATGCGGGTCAAAACGCAGCGAGTAGAGCTTCTTGTACTCGGTTAAATCAAATGTCAGCTCGTTTTGCCCGCCGGAAATAACGGTTTGCACCGAATCCTTTTCTGTATATTCTTTGTGTTGATTAAAGAAAACTTGGGTGTGCCACTTAAGTGGTGTCATCTTTTTTAAATATTCACCGACGTATTTGTGCTTTGACAAAAATCCTTTTATTTCGCTTGGCCCAACAACACGCGAAAAACCTTCAAGCAAACCCTTATAGTATTCACCGACCACATTTTCATTATCTGAAAACTCAAACGGCGTCACATGATGTCGCATGGTGTTTTTAATGACATTACCTGCATCCGTACTGTCTTTGCCAAGATACATTGCCAGTTCATCCAAAACCGCTGTTGGGCTATTCACCATCTCATCGTAATTAACCGCAAATATGTCTTTGTCTATCTTGCTTAAAAGCGCATGATTGTAATATAGCCAAAGCGCTTGTCCGTTTTCGATACTTATTTTATTTCTTCGTTTCAAAGAAAGCGCGACCGACTTTGGATGGCGAAAAGCAAATACATATTTAACGGATACTCCGCGTGCTTCCAGCACCTTTTCCCATAAAGGTAGCGTGATGCACATTCTTGGCTCTTTGATGACCACCGCATCCGATTCACCAAATAAACCATCCAATATCCGATTCGCTTCCTTTAAAAAGCGCGGTTCAACCCCTGCCATTTCTGGCACTCGCTCGCCAAAAGAAAACCACTCCATCCCAAATGTACGTAAAATCGCATCATCCAGCGCAATCACGTCTTTGCGCTCAAAGTGCCCTTCCACATTATGTTCGCTGGCGCCCAGCTGTCCTGCGCCAAGATGAAAGCCCATCTTTGAAATAACTTGGGTCAACACGCTGGTTCCGCTTCGATGCATCCCTAATACCAATACTGCTGTTTTTGCCACGAATCTTTTCCTTTCGTTCCATAGCCAAAAGCTATCGTTGTTCTATCTCAAAATTCTCGCCCCGCTGTTTAAAGTTCGAGCTGTAATAACAATCGCCTTTTTCAATACTCTTTCCATACCTTTGCATCAACGCCCGATACTCGGGGCTGGCGTTTCGGTCAAAGACCTTCGCCCGCGTGGTGGATTCATAGTGGTAGAGCGTAATATAGGGCAGCAATACCGAAACATAGCCTTTTTGTTTTAGTCGGTAGCAAATGTCGATATCATTATAAGTCACAGGGAATCCCGTCTCATCAAAACCGCCCACCTCAAGGAATTTGCGCTTTTCCACCATCAAGCATGCGCCAGACACCGCACCGATATCCTGTGCCAAAACCAACCGCCCAAAGTAGCCCGTGCTCCCCCCTCTAAAGAACTTATGATACTCAATAATTTCTCCGGTTTGGCTGATGCCGATACCTGCCGATTGAACGGTATCATTCGCATACAGTAATTTTGCCGTCACCGCACCCGTGCGCGGTTGAGCCGCTGTCCCCAGCATGCTTTTCAGCCAGCCTTTGGTAATCACTTCGGTGTCGTTGTTTAAAAACAAAAAGCAGTCCCCTATCGCCACCTCTTGAGCAGCAAAATTGTTGATGCCGGAAAAATTAAACGGCTTATTGTATTCGCACGTCTTAATTCTTGTGTCTTTCGCTTCCAACGCTTTTAGCAATGCAAAGGTTTCTTCTTGCTCGCTGTTGTTGCTTACAAGAATCAACTCATAGTTTTCATGCTCTGTTTTATCCAAGATGCTGTTCACGCAGGTTTCTAAAAGCGCAGGGTTATCCTTAAACGGAATAATCACACTGACTTTATAGTCTATCGGCGCATCAAACTGCACGTGGCTTGTTCCGGCTATCTTGCCGGGCAGCACCTGTGCGTTTTGCTCTGTGCGCGCAAGATGGTTTTTTAGGGCACTTTGATAATCATCATTCTCGGCGACGTCTAAACGATAACATGCGCCGCGTTGATCTTCATCACGCATAACATGATTAAGCACTTTTGGAATATGGATAATCTGATCTGTTTTTTTAACCACTTTTAGACAAGCATCATAAATCGCCGCCGTTGCAAACGATGCATCAAAGGGCTTTTCTACACTCATCAGCATGGCCTTACTAAAGGCAACAAAGCTCCCCATATACGGGCTGGATAATAGAAGCTGATAGTTAAAGTCGGTTTTATAATGCGGGCTATGATATTCGCCATCGGATGATACCGAATCCTCATCCGCGTAGATCAAACATATATCCGGGTTCTCTTCGAGTCGCTTGGCCAACTCAAAAAGCGCATCGGAAGTCAAAGTATCGCCACACGCCAAGGTGACCACATATTCACCATCAGCCATCGTCAAAAGCGGCGCATAGCTGGTGCAGTCCGCAAGCGATTTGGTTTTTTGCTCATCTCTTACCGCCAGCACATGCGGGCTCTTGCTGTAGCCCACCAAAAGCTCATAGTTGGCATAACCCTGTTGTTGGATGGACAAAACCGTTCGGTTCACATCCTGCGCTGTTGCTTCATCCCAAACAAGGAGCATCACCGAAAAGAACGGTGTGGTCTTCATCTCCGCCACTGCCTTTTTTATTGCGCTAGTTCTTATGGGTTGATAACGATATTTTTGGACGGGGAAATCTTGATAGTAATCTTTGGATGCGACTCGTGATTCATATTTTCCAAAAAAGATATAGTGAAAATACGGGTTGATCCGCGTTTCCAACACATCCTGATAGTTTTGTTTATAAAATTCCGCATCAAACCAATCGCTCTTTTTCAGTGCCTTGACCTCCTTTAAGTAGGCCAACCACCGAAAGCGGGTTTTTGCGATTTCTTTAAAATAAACCAAAGTTTTAAACATAAGTCATCTGCCGATTTCTTGCATATATTTCATGACTATTTAAACATAAAACCCGGCAAATGGCAATGATTCACACGACCCCGCAAAAGCCGTATCCCAGCTCGGTGCAGATATCATATGGATTATTCACCGCGTGAATGTTATAATTTTTTATATATAACAGATGAGGGAGAAAACGGTATGGGCATGATGCAGCTCGGCAAAAAAATATTTGGGGATAACAAAGGCGCCATATCCTTCGCGCTCTCTCTTTACAACCACTTGCCGTTTAATAACAGCCGAAAAATCAAAGGCAACAATAATCGACTTGACTTCTCCGATTCTCTCTTAAAAAAAAGCCGCATTGTTATCAAAGGCAATGATAACCAAATCATCCTCGGCAGCCGATGCACCTTGCGTCACTGCAGCATCTATATTTCCGGCAACGGCAATGTCGTACATTTGGGCGACAAGGTGGCTATGCTTTCGGGCGAAATTCATATTGAAGATAACGGCAACGAAATTAATATCGGAAGTCATACCTCGTTTTTGGGCAAAACACATCTGGCCTGCATTGAAGGCACAAAAATCACGATTGGACAGGACTGTCTTTTTTCCAGCGACGTGACTTTGCGCACAGGCGACAGCCACGCCATCACCGACCTTGACGGCAAACGCATCAACGCATCCAAGGATATCACGCTGGCCGACCACGTTTGGGTGGGCAACCGTGCCATCATCACCAAAGGCGTCAGCATCGCCAAAGATTCGGTCCTTGCCACCGGTGCCATTTTGACCAGTGCCATCACAAGTCCCAATGTGGTGATTGGCGGCGTCCCCGCCAAGGTGATTAAACAGGGCATCAACTGGAACATCAACCGAAAATAATCACAATCCATCCATCCCATCATAAAAAGGAAGTGGTATCATGCATCTTTTTATCACACCCCATCCGCCGATTATCCTATCGGAAATCGGGCAAGGCGAAGAAACAAAAGCCAACGATACGATTCTTGGTATGCAAAAAATCGCCGATACGGTTGCCGCGCTAAAGCCCAAGACCATCGCCATTGTCTCGCCACATGGGCACGCATTTACCGATGCACTTTGCATCAGCACCCAGCGCGAATTGTCGGGCGACTTTGGTCAGTTTGGCTTTCCCAAGTTGCGTTTCACTTTCCGCGGCAGTGATCAAGCCGATACGTTTTACGATGCTCTGGAAAACGCCGGTATTCAGGCCGTAGCTTTAGATAAATCATCCGCCAAGCAATACCGCCTTTCCACCCAAATCGATCACGGTGCATTAGTGCCCCTTTCGTTTATCCAAAAAGTGTACTCAGACTTCGACCTGCTCCATATCGGTATGGGTTTTTTAAGCAAAGAACAGACCGTGATGTCGGGCAAAATCCTATCGGATATTCTGAACGATGACGATGTCCTTGTTATCAGCGGAGATCTTTCCCATCGTCTTTTGCCAAACGCCCCGGCTGGGTATGATGAGCAAGGTGCCGTTTATGATGCGATGGTGGTAAGCGCAATCAAGAATAAATCATATATCGATATTCTCGACGTGCCTAGCGGTCTCTTGGAACGCGCAGGTCAATGTGCCCAGCACCCTCTGGAGATGATGGTGGGCGTTTTAGACGGATATCAAACCCAAACCGAAGTTTATTCCTATCAAGGCCCGTATGGCGTGGGTTATATGACCGCGCATATTGTCCGCAAGCAAGCCGAAGCGCCCAGCGTTTTGCAGGTGTATTTAGATAAGCAAAAACAAGCGCTTCAGAACAAGCAAAAAAGCGAAGATAACTATGTTGCTTTGGCACGGCAGACGATGGGAGCGTACATACCCTCTGGCCAAATCATACCGCCGCCCAGCGGACTGCCGCCCGAGATGTACACCGAGCAACGCGGCGTTTTCGTCTCCATCAAGAAAAACGGAAATTTACGCGGATGTATCGGCACCATCGAGCCGGTACAGAGCTGTATTGCCGAAGAGATTATCCGCAACGCCATTTCTGCTGCCACGCGTGACCCGCGCTTTAGCCCCATCACACCCGACGAGCTGGATACCCTAGAGATTTCAGTGGATGTGCTTTTCCCGCCCGAGGATATCGACGACTTAGATGAGTTGAACCCCAAAGAATACGGCGTCATCGTCAATAAAGGTTTCAGGCGAGGTCTTCTTTTGCCCAACCTTGAAGGCATCGACAGCGCACACGAGCAAGTGGATATCGCCTTGCAAAAAGCGGGCATCGGCCCGAATGAGCGTTATAAGATGCAGCGTTTTAAGGTGGTTCGGCATATATGAGAGAAGCCGCATACTACACAAAAGAAGCGGGTAATGCGGCTCTTTGCCACCTCTGCCCTAATCATTGCCACATCCCCTCCGGTAAGAGTGGTATATGCCGCGTGCGAGAAAATGTCGAAGGGACGCTTTTTGCCAAAACCTATGGCTGGGTTTCGGCGGTGGCCATGGATCCCATCGAAAAAAAACCGCTCAATATGTTTAAGCCGGGGTCACATATTCTCTCGGTGGGCACTTATGGCTGCAATTTTCGTTGCGGTTTTTGCCAAAACTATCATATCTCGCAAAACGTCCCCGATCTTGAGCCCATCTCAGTGGAGGCACTTTTGGAGATATCCGAAAAACAAACCGATTCTATCGGCATCGCCTTTACCTACAACGAGCCTACCATTTGGTACGAATACGTTTTTGATGTCGCCAAACAGCACCGCAAAGATACGGTTCTGGTCACCAACGGATACATATGCCCCGAGCCCTTACAGGCGCTTTTGCCATACATCAGCGCCATGAATATTGACCTTAAATCGATGCAGGCAAGCTTCTACCAAGACACTTGCGGCGGCACGCTGGATGCCGTGCAGGAGACGATTCGTCTTGCACACGCCAAAACGCATGTTGAGCTCACCTTTCTTGCCATCCCAGGCATCAACGACAGCCCAGAAGAGACCGAAGCTATGGCAAAATGGATTGCCGGTGTGGATAGAAAAATCCCTCTGCATATCATCCCGTTTCATCCCATGTATCAGTGGACGCATCTGCCCAGCCAAACCCATCAAAAAATCCAAGCCCTGAAAGCAATCGCCAAACAGACCTTGGATTATGTTTTTTAGTATATGCGCTTAAAAATCAACCCTTCTTTTCTTTTTTACGAAAAACAAACACGGCGTAGGCGACCAAGATGAGAGCTGCCGGGATTGCCACCCATACCCAAACGGGAATACCGCTTTTGACCTCGACAATCTCAATCATGATTTGACCTGGTGTCGCTGTAGGCTCTGGCGTTGCCGTGGGTTCTGGCGTTTGACTCGGGTTTGGCGTGACCACAGGCGTTGCGAAAGCCTGTGCGTCTGCTCGAAAACAAATCGTTTCCAAAAGATACTCAACTTTATCTATATCAACCGTCTCATCAAAACCCCCTCGGTCGTGTTCACTGACATCAATCTTTTTTCCCCCGTTTAATATATATTGCCCATAAAACCTTATTTCATCATTGGCCTTGCTACCCCAATAAATCTCCACCGGTTCGCCTTCTTTAATTTTAAATGTTTTACTAACGATCTGTTCCGGCTCAATATCTCCTAAATAATTTTTTACAGTATGCCCATTAAGGCGTTTGTATCCTTCTACCAAATAAAACCCAAACACTGTCCTTCTCGATTTATTTTGAAGGTATATCGTGTACTCGATATACCCATCTTCGTCCGATTCTGTCTGTTCAAGGCGGCTCTCAATCTCGGGTTTATGTCTGCTGGCAACACCAAAAGCAATCCGCTTTTCAACGGCATAATATTTACCGTCAATATTGAATTTTGCCCTGTAAAACGCATCCAAGGATTCAGGAACATCGGACACACGCGAATACACATAACGGTTGGATACCGAAGCATAGCACATATCTCCGCTATTTAGATCAAAAGTGCCTTCCTTGATGCTTCCATCATACATCTCATAGAAAGCAAAATCACTTAACACTTCATCACTGATATTGGCCATAGAAATGTTATTGGTATTATACGCTTCTATAACATCCGGCACATTTTCATAATTGCTATAATTGCCATACACGCCAAATACATCTCGCTTGGTTATCAATTGAAAATCGATATATTCCGAACCATCATATAGATTTGTAATTTTAATTGGAATCGGCTTTGTTTGCACTTTCTCAAAATAAGTATACTCATCCTTATAAAGCTCATCATCATAAGTAAAATCGGAGACCGTTTCATAGTTTAGCGTAAGATCAATGTCCATATAAAATTCGCCATCTTTTTCGTACCATTTCACCGTATCGGTTACAGGATAGCTAATCTCCAGGGTCACACGTTTGCCCGGAGGAACAACAACGCCACCGATATCGATATCAATCGAAGCGGGGTCGTGCGGATACCATCTGCCTGTGCCTTCTGTTTTATTGGCCATTGTGATGGTGTCATACGTGTGATTACGCAGTTCCAGCGTAAAGTTTAGCGTATCCCCAATCGCCACTTCGGTTTGGTCTGTGGTGATCGAAAAAGTCAGACGATCATCCTTATCGTAAAACTGACTAGGACCCGAATCCGCAAAAGCAAAAACAGGCAAAAGACACGCGCATATCAGCATAATCATTGTTTTTTTAATCATCATTTCCTCATTCCCTAAAAAGCACTATGTATGTGCTATTATTATACAACGGCTCTAAACCAAGAGCAATGCCTTTGCTGTTTTCTGTCGCCTTAAAAGGCTAACCCTAAAAAATCAAATCGCTGATCCACTTTATGAAACAAGTCAAATCGTGGGCGTGTTATTATCGGCATGTAAATTTGAAAGGCGCGCACTGGATTTAATCGCCCTAGCATGCTACAATATTCCCGAAATTATTTTAGAAAAATTTAGCACCCATCACGATAGGAGCCCCTTTATGCAGACAAACGCGATTTTTGATTTTATAAAGAAAAACAGCTACCTTGTCATCTTGATTGTTATCATCATCGTCTTGGCTTACGGTTATGCCCTTGGCACCATCGACGATCTTTCCATCGACGAGGAAAACACCTTCCAAGGGTCCACCGCGACGCATGCGCAAAACTGGGTTGGGTTTTCACGCTACGGGTTGGCTTTTACCCATGTTGTATTGTTCCCTGTTTTTGATGCCATCCCCTACCTCAACGGTATTCTCTCCGTTTTGTTCCTCGGTGCTTCGGCTCTGTTTTTGTGCTATTATATCCAGCAAATCCTATCACCCGTTAAACCGCCAAAAATTGCCTACGCTTTTCTGTGTGCGGCGGTGATCGCGTATCCGTCAAATTTGGATTACTTAAGCTTTAATTCCATCAACGCCGCGGTTTCGGTGGGTATTTTTCTTTCGGTCTTGTCAACCTATATGATTAGCCGCTATATATTTGAAAAACAAAAATTAGGATCCGCCATCGTAGGCGTGGTTATCGCCGCTTTTGTATTCTCCATCTATCAAGCCTTTGTCGGCGCCTATTTAACACTCATCGTCATGTATGCTCTTTTGTATCTGTTCAGTGACAAATTTCGTACCCAGCGCTTAAAAGTGAGTTTTTGTGCACAAGTGATCCTAAAGCACATCGCTGCACTCGGTGCTTCTCTTGGGCTTTTTTATGCCGGGAATTATATTGTCCGGCTCGCGAGTGGCGTTAATAACA
>JBFLKV010000002.1:0-11773 GCA_040883365.1 Eubacteriales bacterium | reverse complement strand
TATGCAGACCCAGCCCCGTGCCGCCTGTCTTTCTGGCTCTGGCTTTGTCCACACGATAGAACCGTTCAAAAATCTTGACCTGTTCTGCCTTTGGAATCCCCACACCCGTATCTTTTACTTCCATATTGGCCTTGTTACCCTGCCGATAAATGCGAACATCCACTTTGCCTTTATCGTCGGTATATTTTATCGCGTTTTCAATCAGATTAACCACAGCGATTCGCAGTTTTAGCTCATCTGCCAACAAGTCTATGTCATCAACCGTGCGCAGTTTCAGTTTAATCTTCTTGGCTCTGGCGATGGGTCTTAGACTATTGACCACCTTACCAATCAAATCCGAAAAACTGATCATCTCAAGGTTCAGCGCTCGGTCATCGTTCTCTATTTTTGTCAACAGCAAGAGGTCAGAGATAATATCATTCAGCCGATCCATCTCGGCATTGATATCGGTCAAAAACTCCTTGTAGACTTTCTTATCCGCTTTTTCATCATAGATCAGTGACTGCGCTAAAATCTTCATAGATGAAAGCGGCGTCTTTAGCTCGTGCGATGCGTTGGACACAAACTCGGATTTCATGGCGTCCATGGTCTCCAGCCGTTCACTCATCAGGTTAAATGTTTCGCCCAGCCTGGATATCTCGTTGTTACCAGCCGTATCCACCCGTTGGTGCAACTCACCATTGGCGATTTTGCTAGCCACCACTTGCAACGATTTAATAGGTTTTGTGATATAACCCGAAAGCATCAGCGAAAGAAAAACAATAAAAAGAGCAATGATGACGGTGACGAGCGCGAGCGTTGATACCATATCCGAACCGCGATCGACGATATCTTGGATGGATTCCGAATAAACGAGAATGCCGATGGTTTCATATTCACTTATAATCGCGGACGTATAGTTGACCGACCAAATCTTCCCCGCACTCACGGTTTCAATGTCATGAAAACCATAAGATGCGTCCATATCCTCAAACATAATGTCATAAACTTCGGGCAGCTGCATGCGACGGCCGGGCAGCTTAGAAAAGCTATCCATCAGAACCACACCGTTTGCATTCAACACTAAAAAACGCCCGCCATACAGCCGGCTGTTTTCTATCAGTATTTGGTTCATAGAATCGGAATCGTATTCTTTTAGGTATGGCGAAAGGCTAACAGAAATACTGTTGAGGTTTCGCTGTTGTTCAGACACCCGTTGGTTTAAAATATAATCGGTAAAAATTCGGGTAGCAATGGCCGAAAACAAAGAAAAGGCGACGAACACAACGACCACATAGGTCAGAACAAATCGCCATTTGATTGAAAAAAAACGTTTACTTACTGGAGAAGTAATAGCCAACACCCCATTTTGTCCGGATGAATTCCGGTTTGGCCGGATTTTGTTCTATCTTTTCCCGGAGACGGCGTATATGTACATCGACGGTTCTAAGATCGCCCAAGTAATCATATCGCCAAATGGTTTCCAAAAGGTTTTCGCGGTCATATACTTTGCCGGGGTTTGAAATAAACAGATGCAAAAGATCGAACTCCTTTGCGGTTAGATTAATTTCATTCCCGTCAATCTCAACGCTGCGATTGGTCAAATTGACCGTCATGTTTTTTGCGGTGAGCACTTTGGGTTCGTCCGCTTTATGTTCGCGTTTGGCCAAGCTCTCCGCTCTTCTAAAAATGGTTTTTATTCTGGCTTTGAGCTCCAGCATATTAAAAGGCTTGGTCAAATAATCATCGGCACCGTACTCCAGCCCCATGATTTTGTCCATATCATCGTCTTTTGCCGTCAGCATGATAATCGGCACATCCGAAGCTTGGCGAATGCGTTGACATACTTCCCAACCATCCAGCTTAGGTAGCATAATATCAAGCAGAATCAGATCGTGGTTTTCACTTTCAAACTTCTTAAGTGCTTCTTCCCCGTCTGCGGCTTCATCCACCTGGTAGCCTTCCTGCTGCTCCAGATTAAATCGTAGGCCTTTGATCAAACTCGGTTCGTCATCCACGATCAATATTTTTTTACTCAAAACAACATTCTCCCGTGCGTTTATTTTAAAACCACTTTGCGTTTCGCTCGATGTCTTTTTTTGTTTTTGAGCAAGACTTTTCTTGGTACCTCCTAGGGGAATCGAACCCCTGATACCGCCGTGAGAGGGCAGCGTCCTGACCGCTAGACTAAGGAGGCGTGTACTTCGGTTATTTTAACAGAAAAAAAATATAAATTCAATAATTATCATTCAGCACTTCAAAAATCACTATCTTTTTTCGTCGAATAACTTCTAAAAAAAATCAAGCTGTAAAAAAAACAAATTCTTAAGAATAATTAACAAATTCTTAATATACATCACATACTATTTTAATATATAATATATATGAGAACAGTGTACCAAACAATTTTTTTCATTTTCTTACTATATGTTTAGGAAAGGCAATTTCTGCCTTTCCATTTTTTATTGCAAAATCATCACCAGTGCCGTGCCGGATTTAATGCGGATACTGACTTTCTCACTTGTAGCCGAATTGCTGACCCCAATGGGTTTATGCCGAAGCAACTTTAAGTTATCCAGCGGATAAGCAAGGCCTTCGGACGAAATAAAGCGACAGCGTTTGGTTATCGAAAAAACCGATACGTGATTGCCAATATCAACCGAAAAGCACGATTCTTTTTTTGCCAAAAACGCACAGGTCACTTCGTCCTTAAGTTCTGCCGCCGCACCATGCTTTTTTGCATATAGCAAAAGTGCAATATTTGCATATGCATGGTCCAATCTTTTGCCCAGTGCCCCTAATATGGTGACGGTTCGTGCCCCACGCGCGATCGCTACATCCAAAGCCAAAAGCGTGTCCGTTTCATCCTTATGGGTATCGCTGACCAAAATCTCGTTCTTCTTTTGGCGATACATTTCCATAACGTCCGGCGCAATCGAATCGAAATCCCCGACCAGTGTCAGCCGTTCAATATCCCGTCTAGCCAGAGCATTGGCGCCGCTGTCTGCCGCAATAACAAAGTCCGCACGCGCAATCTCAGCATCCAAAAGTTCGGGGCTGGGCGGCGCGCCGCCCGCCACAATCAACGCATGCTTTTTCATCGCCTAAATACCCTTGATTTTCTTCATAGCCGCCACCGGGTCGGATGCATTAAACACCGCCGATCCGGCAACCAGCACATCAAAACCATATCCGGCAATTTCATCCGCATTTTCGGGGGATACACCGCCGTCAATCTCGATATCAAAGGTCAATCCCTTCTTTTCTCTTAATCGTGCCAGTTCCTTTCCCTTGTCTAATACTTCGGGAATCAGCTTTTGTCCGCCATAGCCGGGGTTAACACTCATTAAAAGAACCATATCCACCATGTCCAACACATGCGTGATGGCACTTAACGGTGTTGCCGGATTCAAAACCACGCCGGCCTTTTTGCCAAGTTCTTTAATCATCTGCAGTGCCCGGTGCAGGTGTGGCGTGGCTTCCTCGTGGATGGTAATCATATCCGCGCCTGCTTTCGCAAAAGCCTCAATATGGTTCTCGGGCCTTACAATCATCAGATGCACATCAAACGGTAAACTAGTAGCTTTTGAAAGGGATTCCAGCACAGGAATGCCAAACGAAATGTTCGGGACAAAAACGCCGTCCATCACATCAAAATGCACATAGTCTGCCCCTGCTTCTTCCATCATTTTAAAAGCTTCTTCCAAACAAAAAAAGTCTGCCGCCAATATGGACGGCGCAATTTTTCTCTTCATATCTATACTTCCTTAAACTTTATTAATCAAAGCGTTTCCATCAACTGCTTATATCGTTCATATCTCGCTTCATTGATCTTTCCCTCGGCCACCGCCTGTTTCACCGCACATTTGGGTTCGTGCGTGTGCAGGCAAGATGAAAACTTACAGTCACCCAAGTATTCGCGCATCTCCGGGTAGTAATGCGAAAGCGTTGCCGGTTCGATTCCCTTGTTTTTTAACAGGCTAAACCCCGGCGTATCCACCACCATACCGTTCACACGATAGGGACGAATCAGCTCGGCGTGCCGCGTGGTATGCTTGCCGCGCGCCGTTTTCTTGGAAAGAATACCCGTCTCCAGCCCCAATTCCTTGAACAGCGCATTGAGGATAGATGATTTTCCCACGGCGGATTGGCCCGCAAAGCAAGTGGTGTTGCCGCGCAAACGCTTTTTAATCTCACTCAGACCCTCGCCCTTTTTCGCCGATGTGACCAGCACTTCGTAACTCGGCGTATACTGGGCCATGATCGATTCTATATCCACTTCGCTGGCCAGATCGGATTTATTAATAACCAAAATCGGTAGAATCCCCACTCTTTCGGCCGAAATAATCAATTTATCAATCAAAAGCAAGTCCGGTTTGGGGTCTTTCACCGCCACAATAATCATTACCTGATCCACATTTACCACCTGTGGTCGGACTAATTGATTTTTACGCGGAAGAATCTCTTCGATATAGCCTTGGCTTTCTCCTTTTTCTGGTGAGAACGTGACAAAATCGCCGGGCAACGGTGTGATATTTTCATTTCTGAATCGGCCTCTGGCTTTGCATTCATGGACGCGTTTTTGCTTGTCATAGACATAGTAAAACCCGCCAATGCCTTTTAATATCCTGCCTTCGATTATTCTATCCTCCCCCAAGACGTGATCTCGGTTTCCTTAACCAAAATCTCGTTCACATAAACGCGCATATATTTTTCTTTTGCTTCATAACTGGTCAAAACCACTTCCAAGCCATGCGTTCCTTTTCCCAGCTTGCTTTCCATCATCACATATTCAATCGGGCTATCTTCTTCAACCAGTGTGACACGCACCAGCGTATCCGCCTGCTCCACCGTGACTGCAAAAGCTTCCGTTGCTCTAAAAACTTCTGGGAAGGCGCCAATCCACACATAGATGGGACTGGTCACTTCTTCCTCTGTGTCCTTATAAGGTGTCTGGTTCAAAACAATACCGGCCTTTTTGTGCGCACCGCCATCTTCGCCCGGTTCAAGGTACACCAAGCATTTTTCAAAATCAAGCTCCGTAAAAGCCGCTTTTACCTCATCTATCGTCATACCGGTAAAATCGGGGACCACCGCTTTGGTCAGGTCAATAATCTTTGAAACGCTTAAATTAACCGTCTCACCCTCCGGCACCGACTCATCGGTCATAGGGTCTTGAGCCACAATGTAGCCGGATGGCTGATCGGACGCGATATATTCAATATCTCCAATCACCAGCCCAAGTTCGGTTAGAATGTCCCGTGCTTCCTCCAGCGTCTGGTTTGAAAGGTCTGGCATGGTCACCATTTTAAGCCCTAAGGAAAATGTCACTTCCACCACGGCGTTCGGTTGGACGGTGCTGCCTGCCTCCGGGTTCTGCCTTATCGCTTTCCCTTCGGCTATATCTTCACTGTAATCATACAGTCTCGAAATCTGCAAACCATATTCTGCGGCCGACTCGGTTACCGTCGTCTCGGACAAACCAAAAAAGGAAGGGATGGTGATGGGTACAGGGGCTGTCGCTTGTGCGTTGCTTCGTGTGCCAAACACCGCCAGCATAACGAGCACCAGCGCAACGGCCACCGCCATAGTGCCCAAACCAACGATGCTCCACACCCAGCGTTTTTGGAACTTTTTCTGTTCCGCTTTTGAAGGTCTCAAGCGTTCAGGATCCAGCTGTACATATTTGCCGTCCGGCTCTTCAAAACAACGTTTCAAATCGTCAGCAAAGGCTTTCACCGAGTTATATCGTGAACGTTTATTCTTACGTGTCGCTTTAAGTACAATTTTATTCAGTGCATCATTGATGGTCGGTTTTTTTAGCTTGGGTTGTGGGATTCTCTCATTAAGGTGCTTTAGCGCTGTTTCCACCGACGTTTCCCCTTCAAAAGGCAACGATCCGGTAATCATCTCATAGAGTGATATCCCCAGCGAATAGATATCGGTTCGTTGATCGGTCTTTTCTCCCCGAATCTGCTCGGGCGGAATATACTGCACCGACCCCAGTACTGTATTTTTCTTGGATGTCTGCTCCAAAACCGCGGTGTTTCGCGCGATGCCGAAATCCGTGATTTTCACCTGACCATCCTTTTGTACTAGGATATTGGCCGGCTTTATATCTCGGTGCACAAACCCTTCGGCGTGTGCATGGTCAAGCGCATTGCAGACATCGATGGTAATCTCAACGGCCATGGTCATATCCAAAGCACCGTTTTCTCGAACCATCTGCTTTAGCGTCTTGCCTTCAATGAATTCCATCACAAGATAATAGGAATCCTCAAAGGTACCTGCATCCAACACCTTGACAATGTTGTTGTGCTCCAATGTCAACGCAGCTTGCACTTCGGTTTCAAACCGCTGCACAAACTCAATGTCCTTGGAAATATCGCGTTTTAATACTTTGACCGCGACAATATTTTTAGTTTTTCGATCGACCGCGCGATAAACGTGGGATGTTCCCCCTGCGTCTACCAGCTTAATTATTTCATATCGATCATCAATAACTTTGCTTTCCATCTATTCTTCTTTTCCCGTTTTTGCCACAATAATGGTGATGTTGTCCGATCCGCCGCGTTTCAACGCTTCGGTCTGCAAAAGATATGTCAGCGCGCTGGCGTCGCTTCTGGACGTCAATATCGACGCGATTTTTTCATCCGTGACATGCGATGTCAAACCATCCGAGCATAGCATTAAAACATCTTCTGATTCCAGCGTCAGCTTAAATGTATCCACAATAACCCGTTTGGCTGTGCCCACAGCCCGCGTGATGAGATTGCGCTGCGGATGGCTTTTTTCTTCCTCAGCACTGATTAGTTTTTTGTCCACCAATTGTTGAACATAGGAATGATCTTTTGTGATTTGGTTTAATAGCCCTTGACGATATAGATAGGTTCGGCTGTCCCCCACGTTAGCCACCACAACATCATTCCCCTTGATGAGTGCCGCTGTCACCGTAGTGCCCATGCCTCGGTTTTTTTGAACATTGGATGCTTTAAAATGTATTTCTTTATTCGCATAGCAGATGGCGGACCGCAAAGCGTCATCCGCATCATCCACGCCGTTTTTTTCGATATATTCTGCCATACATTGGATGGCCATCATGCTGGCCACTTCGCCTGCATTATGTCCGCCCATACCGTCGGCAACAACAAGCAAAACAAAAGTCTCTCTCTCTTCGATCAAAAAAGAGTCTTCATTGATTTGCCTTATCTTTCCTAAATGTGTGGTTTTGCCAATATCGATCAAATATTCTGTTTCCCTTATTTGCTTTTTACGTGCTTTAACCTAAGCTGTCCGCACGCCCCGTCAATATCATCCCCACTGGTTTTTCGCACGGTTGCGCCAATCCTGTTCTTAGTCAAAATGTGCAAAAACGCATCCACTGTCGCAGGCGTTGGCGCCTTAAAATCGTCTGCCACCGCATTGTATGGAATAAGATTGACATGACAGTTAAAGCCTTTCAGCCGCGTTGCCAACTCTTCCGCGTTTGCCGTGCTATCGTTGATGCCTGCCAATAGAACATATTCTATTATAACCCGACGTCCGGTTTTATTAAAGTAATATTTGGCAGCGTCCAAAACCTCACCCATCATATAACGGTCGGCAATCGGCATAATTTGCTTTCGTATATCATCATTTGGTGCATGTAACGAGATGGCCAAGGTCACCGGCAAGCCTTCATCGGCGAACGCAATGATGCCCGGAACCAGCCCGCAGGTGGAAAGCGAGATGGAGCGCATGCCGATGTTAAGCCCCTTGGGGTGATTAACCAGTCGGATGAACTTGACAACATGATCGTAATTATCAAATGGCTCGCCCATGCCCATCAAAACCAGGTTGTTCACCGCATTTTCGTCGGTTTTTGCTGCCAGTACTTGCGACAAAATTTCTCCTGCCGTGAGATTCCTTTGCAGCCCCAGAGCACCCGACGCGCAGAAAGCACACCCCATCCGGCAGCCGACCTGTGTGGAAATACACAGCGTGTTGCCGTAGGACTGCTTCATCAGCACCGCTTCCACGCTAAGGCCGTCGGTAAGACCCAAGAGATATTTGGTGGTACCGTCTTTTGACACCTGCTTACTCAAAATCTCAGCGTAGCCTTCTTTATATTGTTCGGAAATCCGCGCCAAAAATGCATCCGGTAGATTACTCATGCGCGAAAATGGAACGCCCTTATTCAGCCATAGATATAACTGTTCGGCACGAAAACGCTTTTCGCCCATGTCAATCACCAGCGCAGTTAATTCCTCTAGTGAAAAATCGATTAAATTGTTCGTTTGGCTTTGCATATAAAAAATCCATCCATTTTGCTGATATGCGGGAAGAGCTGTATCCCGTGTGCTTTTTTCACATATTCGGTTCCCTTGGGCACATCCAGCGTCTCTTCGATAAACGCTTTATTCTTCTTAAAAAACCAGGCCAGATTGCTTTCGTCCCGTGTCATGGAGCAGGTGGTGATCATCAGCGTGCCGCCGAGTTTCACATAATTTTTGGTTGCATTAATGATGTCCCGCTGTAGTATAGCCAAAGCATTAATATCCGCTTTGGTTTTAAAAAGGCGCACATCCGGTTTGCGATAGGCCAGCCCCAATGAAGAGCAAGGTAAATCCAAAAACACCAAATCAAATGTGCTAATCAAAGTTTCATCATAAAGCGCTGCATCTTTCACTTCCGCCGAAACATTCGTGCAATGCAGTCTATTTAAATTCTTCTTTGTCATGTCCACCCGATGCGCGTGGATGTCCCAGGCCGTGATGTTACCGCTATTTCCCATCAGTGCAGAGAAGTACGCGGTTTTCCCGCCCGGAGCCGCACAAGCGTCCAGCACCTGCATCCCGCTTTTGGCTTCGGCCAACCGAACGCACAGCATGCTGGCTTGACCCATCACGGTCAGCGCCCCGTTTCGATAGCTGTCGTTTTCTCCAATATTGACGAAGTTGGAAACCACAGCCCCATCTTCAAACATCCCGTCCAGTTCAATCGAAAGGCCTTGATCGTTGGCGCTTTTTAGCAAGGTTTCCGGCTCATCCATCAGCGTATTTAACCGTACATGGGTCTCCCCGTACTCTGGCATATACGTCATCAATTCATAGGCAAATTCCTCACCATAATCCGTGATGAATTCCTCAATCAGCCAATCTGGGTAGCCGGTGAATACACGTAAGTATTCAGCCATATCGGTTTCTGGGTCGGGGTATACGATGTCGTCTTTGGTTTCTATCAATCGTCTCAGTACAGCATTGACAAAGCCGGAAAGTTGCGGTTTGCCGATTTCCTTAACGAGATTCACAGCCTCAAACACCGCCGCATGACTGGAGGTATTTAAAAACATGATTTCGCATGCCGCCATACGCAAAATCAGGCGGACAGACGCGTGCACGCGCTTGCCACCAACCAGCGGGTTAAGTACATAATCGATCTGATTAAGATGCACCAGCGTGGCATTGGTTAGCCGTGTGACCAGCGCCATATCCTGCAAAGAAAGACCGCTTACGTCTTTTAGTGCAATATTCAAAAATGCGCCGCGGCCTAAAACTTTTTTCAGCACGCCATGCGCATCGTATCTTGCCGATTTATTCAAACACATCACCCACGGCAATCGGTTTGCCCAATAGCGACGCTTTGGCCTCCATGGCCTTGCCCCCCGGGTATTGAATCATAATCACTTCCACAGCCCCTTTGCCTGTCTGAATAGTCAGCCCCTTCTTGGGGTCGGCCACCAGCACTTCTCCGGGTTTCCCAGCTGATTCAGCTTCCGTCTGCTTCATCTGTATCAACTTGATATCCATGCCGTTTAGGCTGGCGTAGCACCGCATAATGGGGTGCAGCGCCCGTACACGATCGACCAACTGCTTCGCGCTTTGCGAAAAGTCGAGCTTTGCCATGTCTTTATTCAGCATGGGAAAATAAGTGGCTTCTTCTTCCTTTTGGGGCGTGCGAACCAACGTGCCGTCCTCTAGTGCTTCCAGCGTATCTTTCAGCACATCCGCACCTAAAACCGCTAACCGCTCATAAAGCTCCCCGCCGGTCTCTTCCCGTCCGATAGGCACGGCTCTTTTTTGGAGCATATCCCCCGTGTCCAATCCGATATCGGTAAACATGGTGGTAACCCCCGTGGATGTCTCGCCATTGATGATGGCCCATTGAATAGGCGCGGCACCACGGTATTTTGGCAAAAGGGATGCGTGCACATTGATACACCCTTTTTTGGGTGCATCCAAAATGGCTTGCGATAGTATCTGCCCATATGCGGCGGTTATCATCAGATCAAGCTCTAAATCCTCTATCTGCTTTACTGCCTCCGCGCTTTTTATTTTCTCAAACTGAAACACAGGCAGACCCAGCGCAATGGCGGTCTCCTTAACGGGCGAAAAGGACACTTTATGTCCTCTGCCGCTTTTTCTATCCGGCTGACAAAAAACGCCAACCACGTTATATCCTTCACTCACCAGCATTTTAAGGCTGGGTACAGCAAAGTGTGGTGTTCCAAAAAAACCGATTCTCATATTTCGCGTGCGTCCTCGTCTTCGGGTATCTCTTCCAGTTCATCTTCTGGGATAACTTTATCAGTAAAAAGCACACCTTCCAGATGATCGACTTCGTGACAGATAATACGTGCCAAAAAGTCTTCCGCATCAATCTTAAGCGCTTCCCCTTTAAGGTTCTTACCCGTTACGGTCAATGTCTTAGGGCGCTCCACATACCCGCTCTTAGGCAAAAGCGACAAACACCCTTCTATACCAATCTGCGAGCCTTGTGGGTTTGAAATCTCAGGATTGATAACCTCAAAAACACCGCTTCCATCATCCACGATAATAACGCGCTTCAAAACGCCCACTTGCGGTGCGGCTAAACCCACGCCTTCCTCAGCGGCCAGCGTTTCCTTCATGTCTTCTACCAGCTCTTTAATCCTGTCATCAATTTCTTTGACCGTTTTTGATTTTTTACGTAGCCTTGGGTTGTCTTCCCCTTTTTGAATGTTTCTCTGTGCCATTTCTTCTCCTTCTTCGATAGCAAATTCTATTGTAAAGCCAAAGTTTCTCTCGGCTTATTTTCCTATTTTATACTATAACATTTCGCTTTCGTTTGTTCAAATCAATTGTTTTTAAGTTTTTAATTCACCGCGCATCTCTTGCAATAAACGCCTTAAAAGTGTAAAATGACCCATGAAATCAAGGAAGGTAAAAAAGCACTTTTAGATGAGAAAAATTATCGCCGAGCATACACCCCGAGAAGGCATATACCTTTCGGACCATATCCGCCTTGTCTATCCAAAAGCATCTGAGGACGCCATCTATCTTGGCATATTCCGCGGTGATGTCTTTTTGAATAACAAGCAGGTCAAACGGGACGAAATGGTCTTTGAAGGCGATGTCATTGAGCTGAATCTATTGTTTTTCCATCTGGGGCTTGCACCGGTTTTAGATATTCTCTATGAGGACGAGAGTTTTATCGCGATAGAAAAAATGCCGGGGATAAAATCGTTTGATGAAAACCGAACGGGTGAAATCAATGTATACGATCTGGTTTTAGAATATATGCTGCAAAAAGGTGAGTATTCGGTGGATTCTTTAACCGTTCCTTATCTTTGCTATACGCTCCCCGAAACAGCAGGCGGCATTCTATTTGTCGCCAAATATGAGGAAGCCTACCGCTTTATCGCAACCGCACTGTCCCAACGACGCGTAAAAACCCTGTTTGAAGCAGTGGTGTTTGGCGGCCCGGTGTACGATAAAGGCGAAGAGTATCACTACATCGACAAAGCCGGCAAGTTTTATACCCGCCCTCAGGAGAC
>JBFLKV010000071.1:0-2787 GCA_040883365.1 Eubacteriales bacterium | reverse complement strand
TTGACTCCGAAGTGATTGATATTAAAACGCAAGATGATTTTATTCAAGTCATAACCAATAAGGGCGAATATCGCACCCGATTTTTGGTCAATGCGGCTGGCGTTTATGGCGGCATCGTGGCAAAAATGTACGGCGAGAAGGTCAAAATCACACCAAGAAAAGGTGAGTATCTGCTATATGACCAAGCGGTGAGCCAAGTGCTCAGCCACACGGTTTTCCAGACCCCGTCCAAGATGGGTAAAGGGATTTTAGTGACACCGACCGTGGAAGGGAACTTGCTGTTGGGACCCACCAGTGAAAATATCGAGGATAAAGACGATTTTTCGACCACGCGGTCGGGGTTAAAATCGGTATTGGATATTGCCAAAAAGAGCGTGCCCGACCTTGACTTAAAAGGAGTGATTACCTCTTTTGCCGGTCTGCGCGCTGTGCCTGAGGGCGGCGACTTTATTATTCGGCCGAGCGAAACCAACCCGCATATTATCGATTGCATTGGCATCGAATCGCCTGGACTCTCGTCTAGCCCAGCGATTGGGGAATATGTGCTGGAGCTCTTGCAAAAGGCAGGGCTTAAAACTCAAGAGAAAAAGGATTATCAGTCCAAGAATAAAAGGAGATTGCGGTTTGCGATGCTCAGCGATGAGGAACGCGCAAAAGCTGTTGAGAATAACCCGAAATATGGGCATATAGTCTGTCGGTGCGAAACTGTAACCGAAGGTGAAATCATCGACGCCATCCATCGTCCAGCTGGGGCGACTACGGTGGACGGGGTGAAACACCGAACGCGCGCGGGTGCGGGACGATGCCACGGGGGCTTTTGCGGCCCGGCGGTGATGCAGATTCTGGCGCGGGAGCTTGATATCCCGATGGAAGAAGTACGACGGACAGACGATGGTTCCTGGATTGTAAACAAAAAGACAAAGGCATAAAACATGAATGATAAATTACTTAAATATGACGTAGTGGTCATCGGTGGTGGTCCGGCGGGTTTGGCGGCGGCTTGGGGTGCTTACGAAAATGGCGCAAAAAAAGTAGCAATACTGGAACGCGCAAGCGAGCTTGGCGGTATTTTGGATCAGTGTATTCACAATGGTTTTGGTTTGCACTATTTTAACGAGGAGCTAACCGGTCCAGAATACGCGTATCGATTCATCAAGCGGGTTGAAGAAACTAAAATCAAAACTTATCTTAACACCATGGTGACGGATATCACGCCGGATCGCGTGGTCACCGCATATAGCGAGGATTATGGTCAGATAAAAATACAAGCGAAAGCGGTCGTTTTGGCCATGGGTTCGCGCGAGCGTACTCGGGGTGCATTGAATATTCCGGGGCAGCGTCCGGCCGGTATCTTTACGGCGGGCACCGCTCAACGACTGGTGAATATCGAGGGCTATATGCCGGGCAATACCGTGGTTATATTGGGGTCGGGCGATATCGGACTGATTATGGCCAGACGTTTGACATTGGAAGGCGCCAAGGTGGAAGCGGTTCTGGAACTTTTGCCGTATTCCGGCGGTTTACAGCGAAACATCGTGCAATGCTTGAATGACTATGATATTCCGCTGTATCTTTCCCATACAGTCACACAGATACATGGGCACGATAGGGTGACGGGCGTAACCTATGCCAAGGTGGATGAGAATCGTCAGCCCATCGCAGGCACCGAAAAAACGATTGCGTGCGATACGCTATTATTAAGTGTGGGGTTGATCCCTGAAAATGAGTTGTCTAAGCAATGCGGGGTTCAACTAGACGCGGTGACCGGCGGGCCGATGGTAGACCAGAATATGCAGACGAATGTGCCCGGCGTTTTTGCGTGCGGTAATGTGGCGCATATTCACGACTTAGTCGATTATGTGACTGACGAAGGGATGCTGGCCGGAAAAAAAGCGGCGAAGTACGCGAAAGGGAAACTGAAAGCAACCAAAAAGCGTGTCGCCGTTCAAGCGGGAGAAAATGTACGCTATGTCTTGCCGCAGATGGTGGCAAAGAAAAAGGCGAAGAAAGCCAGCGTGTTTTTCCGAGTGTCAAAGCCGATGGAAAAAGGAAAGCTTTCAGTGCTGTATGATACAAAAGCGGGGAAAGGAAAATCCAAAAAGCACTTAGCACCCGGCGAGATGGAGCGGGTGGTGCTGGACAAAAAGATGCTAAAGAAAACGAAAAAAACAATCACAGTGCAGGTGAAGATAAAAAAATGAAAACAAAACAACAAACAATCACATGTACGGTCTGCCCCAAAGGCTGTCGGGTGACCGTGACCTTTGATGATCAGGGCAAAGTAAAAAAAATTACAGGTAATTCGTGTTCTAAAGGCGAAGCCTATGCACGCGCGGAGCTGGTGGACCCCAAACGGGTGTTGACCAGTACGGTGCGTATCAGCGGTAGTGCAAAGCCGGTGGTTTCGGTGAAGACCGATGCGCCGGTGCCCTTAAAAAAGATGATGGACTGCATGGCTGAACTAAACAAGGTAAATGCAAAATCCCCGATTAAGATGGGGGATGTGCTGATTGAAAATATCGCAGGAACCAAAGCCAACGTGGTGGCCACATGTGAGGCCGAGGCGATATGAAGAAGATTTTCCTTTCGGGCGGTAGTGGTTTTATCGGCAGAAATATTTTGGAACATTTCGGGGAAAGTTACGAAATTGATGCGCCCGGACACAGCGCGCTACCTTTAGAGGACGCAGATAAGGTGGCGGCGTATTTTGCTCATAAGCAATACGATGTGATTATTCATGCGGCGGTAAAACCCTATCATCGCATGGCAGAGGATAAAAACAGCGTA
>JBFLKV010000001.1:0-7503 GCA_040883365.1 Eubacteriales bacterium | reverse complement strand
GAGACTCTGGCCGCAATCGCCAGCGAACGAACCAGCCGCGTGATTGACAGCGAAGCGGCGGGCAGCATGGAAAGAAGAAAGCGGGAGGGGTATTTTTAGAGATGAAAAGCATACTGAAATTTCTAACCTGCGGATCAGTGGACGACGGCAAATCCACTTTGATCGGGCATATGCTGTATGATGCCAAGCTTTTGTTTGCCGACCAAGAAAACGCATTAGAGTTGGATAGTAAAGTGGGCAGTCGTGGTGGAAAAATTGACTACTCATTACTTTTGGACGGCCTAATGGCCGAGCGCGAGCAGGGCATCACCATTGACGTAGCTTACCGCTATTTTACCACCGAAGAGCGTAGCTTCATCGTCGCCGACTGTCCTGGGCACGAGCAATACACGAGAAACATGGCTGTAGGCGCATCTTTTGCCGACCTTGCCGTCATCTTGGTGGACGCTTCCAACGGCGTTGCGGTTCAGACCCGCCGCCATACGCGCATCTGTGCGTTGATGGGCATCAACCACGTTATTTTAGCGGTCAACAAGATGGACCTGATTGAATATGATAAATCTAGCTTTGAAGCGATTGAACGCGAGTTTAGATCGTTAAGCGCAAACTATAATTTCAGCACATTACACGTGATTCCTGTTTCGGCCACCGAAGGGGATAACTTGACCGTTGTATCGCCCAACACCCCATGGTACAAGGGCGATCCACTTTTGCAATACTTAGAAGGCATCGATGTGGCCACCGATGCAGTGAAGCACAGTTTCGTTATGCCGGTACAACGCGTTTGTCGCCCCGACCACACGTTCCGTGGCTTCCAAGGCCAAATCGAAGGCGGTGAAATAAAGGTTGGCGACGAAATTCTCGTGCTGCCTCATGAAGAAACCGCTAAAGTCAAGAGCTTGCATATCGCAGATAAAAAAGCGAGACATGCCGAGGCTGGCCAACCCGCCACCATTCAGCTGGATCGAGAAATCGACATCAGCCGTGGGGATGTACTGATTAAAGACGAAAAACCGATTGTTTCGGATATGTTCAATGCCAATCTTTTATGGATGGACAACGATCATTTGGTCGCGGGCAGAAACTATATCCTAAAATGCGGCACCATGTCTATACCCGCTACGGTGCTGAACATCAAATATAAGTTAGATATCAACACCGGCAGTCATTTGACCGCCAAAAAATTGATTAAAAACGAAATCGCATCCTGCGATATCATCACAGGAAAACCAATTGTTTTTGACGCTTTTGATAAAACAGCCGCGCTTGGCGGATTTATCTTGATCGACCGGGTCACCAACATGACTAGCGCCTGTGGCGTCATCGAGCATAGCTTAAGACGTTCCGAAAACGTTGTTTGGCAGGACAGTGACATCACCAAGGAATTCCGTGCCAGCCAGAAAAGCCAAAAGCCCTATACGCTATGGTTCACGGGTCTTTCGGGCTCGGGTAAATCGACCCTGGCCAATGCGCTGGAAAAGAAGCTGGTGGCTTTGGGCAAACACACCATGTTGCTGGACGGCGACAATGTGCGTCACGGCTTAAACAAAGACCTTGGCTTTACCGAATCCGACCGCGTGGAGAATATCCGAAGAATTTCTGAAGTGGCGGCGCTGATGAATACAGCGGGGCTTGTTGTCCTAACCGCGTTTGTTTCCCCTTATATCTCGGACAGAAAACAGGCCAGAGAAATTGTCGGCGGTGAGTTTTTGGAGATTTATGTTTCCACTCCGCTGGAGGTCTGCGAACAAAGAGACGTTAAGGGCCTATACAAAAAAGCACGCACAGGCGAGATTCCCAACTTCACCGGAGTTTCGGACCCCTACGAGCCGCCAACCGATGCGGAAATCGTGGTGGATACCTCTGATCTTACGGTGGAACAAGCGGTTGACTTTGTGGTTTCCCAGCTTGAGAAACACGATATACTTTAATCGTTTAACCTGAAAGTAGAATAATGGATATAGAAAAAGCACTAAACCTCTCAAAAAGGCTGGCCAAAAAGGCCGGCGCGGCGATAATGGAAATCTACAGCCAAGATTTTGACGTGGAATTTAAAGACGACAAAAGCCCGCTGACCCTAGCGGATAAAACCGCTAATGATTTGATTTTAGCTGGTTTAAAACCTGCGTTTCCCGACGTTGCCTATTTAAGCGAAGAGGAAAAGGACGATTTAAGCCGCAGGGATAACCCCTATTGCTTTATCATCGACCCGCTGGACGGCACCAAAGAGTTTGTAAAAAAGAACGGTGAGTTCACCGTCAACATCGCACTCGTCAAGGACGGCGTCCCTGTGATGGGGGTGGTTTATGCGCCGGTGTTAGATGAACTCTACTATGGGCAAAAAAGCAAAGGCGCGTTTCTTGAAGACAAGAGCGGAAAAGCAACCCCGCTGCATGTCACCGACAAAACCGAAAACTTAAATCTGGTGGCCTCCAAGTCACACCGCTCCGAAAAGCTGGATGCGCTGATGGATGCCCATCAAGATAAAATCGCCGAGCTGGTTTCCTACGGATCTTCGCTGAAAGGCTGTATGGTGGCCGCGGGCAGTGCCGATATCTATTATCGGTTCGGCTTGACCTGTGAGTGGGACACCTGTGCCATGCAGGCAGTGGTGGAATGTGCAGGCGGCATCATGATGCAGATGGACAAAACCCCGATGTCCTATAACCGTGAAAACACACTGAACGAAAAGGGTTTTTTCATCGTCAACCGAAAAGAAAACATCTTTGTTTAAACTAAAATATGCAAAAGCGCCGAATTCGGCGCTTTTTTTGTTGCTTTTAATTACAGCGGTTTAACTGGCAGATATATATCAATCAGCTGTTTCTTTTCAGGGTGGGTGTTAGGGTCATTTAAATACGCTTCAAATACCGGTCCGTCATCCGGCTGATATCCGCTGTTTGGCAGCCACTGACCAAACAACGTTTGCCAAGCCGCGGCCATTTGCTCACCATTATCCAAAATAAAATGACCGATAGCATAGGTTGCTGCGGGCAAAGTCATTTGACCAAAAGCCTCGTCTACTTTTGTTCCGTTGGGGACGGTGAGGCAGACGCTGGTCCGTAGGTTCTTCTCTTGGGTAACGCTATGATCATCATGATAAACGGCCAACAGTTTGGTGTGTTCGTTGAGCAAGTTGTTTTGCTGCCCGTAAGCAAAAAGTCTGCCCATCATATGCTGAAATTTCTTTGCCAGTTCTTTGTAAGACCCAATATGTCGTAAGTATACCGTCTCCATCGCTTCTACCGATTTTACTTCAACCTGATAGTCCAAATCCATAGTTTCACTCTCCTTTGAAGATTTTTCTCCATTGTAGAGCATCTGTTTTATCTTTTCTTGGCTTTGGTTGCGCATCTTTCTATATCGGCTGGCACTCACGCCATAGCTGCGTTTAAACGCCCGGGCAAAGTCGGAAGAATCGTTGAACCCAAAATCCAGCGCAATTTCCGTGATGCTTTTTTTGGGCACAGCGATCAGCCAGCTCTTTGCTTTTTCAAGCTTTAGTCTTCGAATATAGGAAAAAAGCGCCTCTCCCATCACGCCAGCAAAAACGCGGCTGAAGTGGTAGGGCGAGAATGCAGATACCTCGGCCAATTCATTCAGCGTAAACGATTTTTCAATATTTCTCTCAATATAATCCAACACTCGGTTAATACGGTTTTGATATTGCTGATTCATTTTTTTACGTCCAACCTTCTTTATGCAAGATCAATACTTCGTTTTTTACAATTTATTGTATCATAACAAATAAGCAAACCGCTTGTCATTGCTTGCGATTTTGGTATCGCACATGAATTATTTACGGGTTGCACAAGCTTGACCAAGGGCGTATAATTGAAAAGGACTTTAGATAAGAAAAACAAAGGTGGTGAGTAAAGCCGTGGATGCGGACCCTAAGCGAACAAGCTTAAATAAAACCTTAAGCGAAATTGGCGCATGCTTTGCTTTACTTGAAACTCATTTTCTCTCTTGATATTTTTCAAGCAAATCAAACCATTCATCCCTTTCGCTTGACCTAATCTTAAAAAGGTGGTGAAAGACCAATGATACAAGTATTCAAATCCTCAACCGGTTTCAATGTGCTAGAAACCATACAGCCGCAGGCATGGGCCAAAAGCGAAAGCGTTGCCAACACCTGGGTGCATTTGGAGAATCCGGATTTAGGGGAATTAAGCCTCGTTAGTGAAAAACTGAATATTGAGATGGACCTTTTAAAAGCGGCACTCGACGAAGAGGAATCCGCACGTTTTGACCGAGAAGACGATGTAACCTTTATCATCGTGGATATTCCAGTCGTGCAACCCGAAGGCATCTCATTTTTATACAACACCATACCGCTCGGCATCCTTTTAGCGGGTGAAGCGATTGTTACCGTTTGCTTGGATGATACCACCATCATCGAAGATTTCTATCAAGGGCGCGTACGCGGGTTTGATACCGCCAAAAAAACACGCTTTATCTTCCAGCTGATGTACCGAAGCAGCGCCAAGTATCTGCAATACTTGCGCCAAATTGACAAAGCGACCACACAGGTGGAAAACGCCCTGCATAAAAGCATGAAAAACCGTGAACTGGTGCAGATGTTAAAACTGGAAAAATCACTGGTGTTCTTTGCCACCTCGCTTAAAGGCAATGAGATCATCTTAGAAAAAATGTTGAACTCACGTATCCTCACCAAATACCCGGAGGATACCGACCTTTTGGAAGACGTCATCATCGAGAACAAACAGGCCATCGAGATGAGCAATATCTACAGAAACATCATCTCGGGCACCATGACCACCTTTGCTTCCATCATCTCTAATAATCTTAACATGGTCATGAAACTGTTGGCCTCCTTGACGATCATCATCGCCGTGCCCACCTTGTTTGCTTCCTTCTGGGGCATGAATGTGCCGGTACCTTTGCAAGGCAACCCCTTGGGTTTCTGGCTGATTTTGGGCGGCACTCTCTTTATCACGGGTCTTATCACGTATGTTTTGGCCAAAAGGGATATGTTATAGATGCATTATAAAAAACAAAAGACCGATTAAGGTCTTTTTTGTTTGCTCTTATATCATGAAACCATAGGTTTCCTTCAACCGCTTTCGTTTTTCTTTATAGTCGGGTACCGACTCGGCCAGTTTCTTATAAAACGCTTTGGAGTGGTCCAGATGATAAAAATGGCAAAGTTCGTGTATCAGCACATATTCAATCAATTCTTTGGGTGCAAAGAGTAGCGCGGTGTTCAGTGTGATTTTGTTTTTTGCTGGATTGGCACTGCCCCATTTGGTGGTCATCTGCCGCACCGTAATATGTGGTTTGACTTTAATTTTTTTCTGAAAAGCAGGGTAGTTTTCGTCCAAAAGTTCCCCGAACACTTGCTTACCCAAATCTTTCAAAAACTTCTCAAAATGTGCTTTTCGGTTTTCTTTTGTATCCTCGGCTAAAAGAATATATAAAAGCTTATCCTCAAGCACCACTTTATCCTGACTCAATTTCTTGGATACGATCTTAATCCGATCACCGAACAATAAAAAATATTCCCCGGTTTTATATTCTTTTAGGTTATGTAGCCGTTCAATTTCGTTTCTTCGGGTGATGTTTTTTTCGATAAACGCGATATTTTCGGTGATAAAGTCTTCGATTTTATGCGTGGATATATACGATGGCGCGGAAACAACGATATTTTTGTCCTTATCCACCGTCAGCTTTACGTTTTTTACTCGCTTTGTCTCCAATAAATATGGATACGTTTTTCCTTTATGTGTCAACGTCATTTTTTCCATAAGCGTATTATAGCACACTTTCTTTTTTTTGCCTTTTTAAAATCTTGTGTCAAAACCCTTTGCTTTTTCCCCGCTCTCCTTTATAATTGAGATATTGTTTTTTTAACACTTTAACTACAATAATTTTGATATATTTTAAGGAACTGAGGACGTAAACATGCATGATATTAAACTGATCCGAACCGAACCCGAAAAAGTCAAGGCGATGCTGGCCACCCGCGGAGTGACTGGCTTTGTGGAGAAAGTCTTGGCGCTGGATGAAAAGCGCCGGGCGATTATCGTTGACGTGGAAGGCCTGAAAGCCAAACGCAATGAAGTCTCCAAAAGTATCCCGCAGCTTAAAAAAGAGGGGAAAGACGTTGCCCCCATTATGGCCGAGATGAAAGCAGTGGGTGAAGAGATTTCCACCAAGGATAGTGCGCTAAAAGATATTGACGCAGAGCTTAAAAATATTTTGATGACCACACAGAATCTGCCCAGCGAAACCACACCCGTGGGCAAGGACGAAAGCGAAAATGTGGAAGTCAAAAAAGTCGGCGAACCGCCAAAGATGGATTTTGAACCCAAGGCACATTGGGATTTAGGCGAAAACTTAGGCCTCTTAGATTTTGAGACTGCCGCAAAAATCAGCGGATCGCGTTTTTCGCTCTACCGAGGCCAAGGCGCCAAGCTGGAGCGCGCGCTGATTAACTTTATGCTGGATACTCACACCACAGAAAACGGCTACACCGAAGTGATGGTGCCCTATATCGTAAAACGCAGTACCATGGAAGGCACAGGTCAGCTGCCTAAATTTGAGGAAGATTCCTTTAAACTGATGGACGGCGATAGCTTTTTGATCCCCACCGCCGAAGTGCCCGTGACCAACATGTACCGCGAAAGCATTCTTTCGGCGGATGATTTGCCCATCGCGCACACCGCATATACCGCTTGTTTCCGCTCGGAAGCGGGTTCGGCGGGCAGAGATACACGCGGCTTGATTCGTCTGCATCAGTTTAATAAAGTGGAGATGGTCAGAATATGTAAACCTGATGATTCCTATAACGAACTCGAAAAACTGCTCTCGGATGCGGAAAGCATTCTGCAAAAGCTTAAGCTGCCCTATCGCGTCATTACGCTCTGTACGGGCGACACCGGTTTTTCGGCGGCAAAAACATATGATCTCGAAGTTTGGATGCCGTCATACGGACGCTATGTAGAGATTTCTTCGTGCTCCAACTGTGAGGCATTTCAGGCAAGGCGTGCTGAAATCAAGTTTAAGCGCGAAGCTGGTGCCAAGCCTGAGTTTGTTCATACGCTCAATGGCAGTGGGTTGGCTGTGGGCCGTACTTTTGCCGCTATTCTTGAGAACTTCCAGCAGGCTGACGGGAGCATTAAAATCCCTGAGGCGTTGGTTCCCTTTTTTGGGACTGATATTTTAGACTAAATATAAAAGGAGCGGATAACCGCTCCTTTTTTTCTTATATTTTTTATTCTTCCAACGGGTTTTTTATAATCCCTTTTCGGGACTTAAGCAACCAAAACAGTGCAAGCCCGCCGCCATAGCACGCAATCGCCTGACCCACAAAAACCGAAGCCGAAGCGGTTAAGTAGAGCGAATCTGCAATCAAGAACGGAAAATCGCCTGCCATATCCGCACCCAATACATAGTACAGCACAAAGCCCACAACAAAGGCATTGATAATCACCGCAGGAAAAGGCAACAACCACCATTTTTTTATCTTGCTGGCCAAAT
>JBFLKV010000070.1:0-8996 GCA_040883365.1 Eubacteriales bacterium | reverse complement strand
TGCCCGAAAGTCTGGCATTGATGCCTTTTTGAAAATACACGCCTTGTTGTTCCAACTGCTCGGCCACGGAGGTGCCTCTTGAAGCGTCCCATATGGAAGGGTCGGCCGGACCGGATATCTGCCGTCCGGCAAAGAGTTCGGACTCCCGCTGCTTGATGCCGACAGCGATTTCGGCCACGCTGAGCCGAAGCCCCACGTTGGCGTCTGAAGCCCCGTACCACTCATGAACCAAGTACACCGTATCATCAAAATCCACTGCCCACCATAGCACCGAGAAGGGTTTGGCATATCCAAAGTCGAACGAACGATAGATGCGCCATCCGGAAGGGATTTTGAAAGGATGTATGACGTGAGAAAGCCGTCCGTCATGGTATCCGCCCGGGTTGTCCCGCCACTCAGGGAAGGCCTGTCCCTCAAAGACGTTCCAATCGCCGTCCAAAAGGGCTTTTCGCAAAAGCTCCGGTTTCTTCTCCAACTCAAAAACGTAATCCTGCTGGATATATGGGTTGGAGCGCACGGTCGCGGGGATATAAAGGCGGGTGTGCGCTTTTTCTTTTTTTAGATACTCGGAGTACTGGCTTTCACAGATTTCGGTCAGCGGCGGGGCAGCATCGATAAAGCGCTTTTTGACCCACGCGTGCCCGATACCGCCCGGGTTGGATGTGCAGCGCACTTTAGGCGTTATATCCAGCGCGACATTGGCGCGCAAGCGTGTCTTGAGGTAGTCGTACATATTTTTGGGGAAATGCGTCAGTTCGTCAATATATAGATAATTCATCTCGGCGCCTTGATATCGAAAGACATCGCTCGCCGAAAAGCAATGTCGAAAACGCAGGACGGATCCGTTGACAAAAGTAATCTCATGATCGCTGGCGGTATATTTGCCAACGCCTATCGGCAGTAAAGCCAGCGCGGCGGGGACGAGCACATCTTCCAGCTCCCGATACGTACGGCGAAAGACATAGGCACAGATGCCGGCATGATTGATACTCCGATAAATCGCATCCGCCACGATGGCGGTGGTTTTTCCGCCGCCTGCCGCGCCCCCAAACAGGACTTCATCCGCTTCGCTTTCATGAAATATTTTTTGTAAGGGCGTGGGTGCGTATTGGATTTCCAGTGGTTCAATCATCTGATTGACCTTTAAAAACAGCTCGGATTTCTCGTGGCTGCCCCGCTTTTTCTTCCATTATAATTTTACCGTATTTCTCCATCGCCTTGGCGCGGTCTGGGAACTTTAGCTTCACCTTACCATCGGCGACTTCGACCGCCTCTACGATATCCCAGTCAATCTCTTCCCCAGACTTTAATAAAATCTTCTGGCTGCCGTTCTCGGCGGTGATGATGTCAAAATAATCTTTGGCATCATAAAGCGCCATCTTTTTTACTCGCGCAATGTATGCGGCTTTTTCTCTGTCTTCTTTTCTTCCCATTGGGTCGTCTGTCGTTCCTCTATGCATGTCATCACTCCTTCGGAAGCACAAGAAAGACCACGCGACATGTATTGCCAGATTTTATTTAGCGCTTTTTGACGATAACGGCAGATGGTCGGCTCGGAGATATGCCATTTGTGGGTGATGCTAATCCAGGTGACACCGTTGAAATAGATATCCTTTAAGATGCCTTGCTCGATTCTTGGCAGAAGTGATATCGCCTCCTCTAGGTCACTTAATTCGCGCGCCAGTATATCGGCCGCGCGGTTTAACTCGGCCGAGCTAAGGTTGCTCAGTCTTTTCTCAGACGAAGCGATGGCTATCCCAAAAAGCCCGGTCATATGAGGGGAAAAATCACCCTTGTCTTCGGAACGGTTTTTTAAATATGCGATCTCGCTTTTGATGCGTCGGTAGTTTTTTAGTAAAAAAACCACATATTCCTTGCCCTGCACTGCTTTCACCTCCTTTTATAATGCGTCTGGCTTTCTGCATTTTTTTAAGAATTTGGTCGATTGTATAAAAGTTTGACGGATTAAACAATGGGGATTGGGTGCCAAAAAAACAAAGGGAGTGAGTCCCAATCATCATTTGGATGAAAGTGGGGTGAAAGTTTGGCAAGTTGAATATGAGAAAAATAAATGAAAAAAAGCGAAGGAGAGATAAAAAAATGAGATTACCCAGACAGGACAGCGGATTGATTGAAAGAGCCTATGCGCTTTTTGATGAGTTTTACACGGCGCTGACCCCGTTTCGCAATAAGTGTGCGGCCAACGAGGAATTTTGGAAAGCCAACCATTGGCATGATGTGGCCAAAAAAGAGGCGGATGAACCCCGCCCGGTGACGCCGGTTTTGTTCTCGACGCTGGAGTCGCTTTTGGCGGATATTATGGATAATTACCCCGAAGCGCATATCTTTGCGGACCATACCGGCGACGATCGGCTGGCAAAAGCGTTATCTAAGGCGATTAAGAACATTCTAAAGAAGCGGAATTATCGGAAGACCTATCGCGAAAAAGTGCGGTCGGCGCTGAAGAAAGGGGTATCGGTGCAGGAAGTCTTTTGGGACGCTGACCTTTGTGGCGGGCTGGGGGATATCAACGTGCGGGCATGGGACATCAAGAATTTTCTTTTTGATCCGGCCACCGAGAATATTCAGGATGGCCGAGCGGTGTTTAAATTCGGCTTTTTTCATGAGGAGTGGTTTGCTCGGCACTTCCCTTCGGCACTGAACAAGATGAAATCGGACGGATACGCGAAAGAATATTTTTCAGATTTGCCGAACACGGACGATGATACGCATATGGTGATTGAATATTGGTACAAGACCGCGGACAGTGACGGAAAACAGCGGGTGCACATGGCCAAACTGGCGGGCGGGGTTCTGCTTGAAAAATCCGAGCAGGTTAAGCCCGAAGGCATGTACATACATGGGCAGTATCCATTCATCGTAGAGCCTTTGTATCGGCTGGAAGGTCTGCCTATTGGCCTTGGCATTATTGATATTTTAAAGAACCTACAGCAGTATGCTGATAAACTGGATCAGATTATCCTAAAAAACACGTTGATGAGCGGAAAGCTTAAAATGCTGGTGAACAAAAACGCCGATGTGGACGAGGAGGCGATGCTGGACTGGTCCAAGGAAGTGGTGACCGCGGCGCGGATTGATGACGGCGCGGTACGGTGGTTCCAAGCCGCACCGCTTAACCCTTACGTGATGGCGCATATGAACAGTAAGCTGGCATCCATCAAAGAGGAATCCGGGCAGAATCAGTTTGTCCGCGGGGAAGCGGCCAACGGCGTAACGGCGGCTTCGGCCATTCTTGCGCTCCAGAGTGCGGGGTCCAAGCGCTCGCGCATGATTATCGACCAGATGTACGACGGGTTTTCCGACTTGATTGGCATGATGGTATCGCTGATTTCCGAGAACTATACCGAGGCACGTGTGCTTCGGTTGGATAATGGCGGGCAGACATCGAACATCGCTTTTTCGGCAGACATGATGCATTACGCGTATGATGAAGAAGATCGACCGGTGCTTCGGGATGGCAAAAAGATTCCGCGCTATTTTGAATATGATGTGACGATTGAGGTGGAAAAGCAGACACCCTATCAGACACTCTACTTAAATGAATTGGCACTGAACCTGATGAAAAGCGGCATGATTGATCATTCGGAAGCGCTTTCGATGATGAATTTTGATGGCAAGGAGAAGATTGCGGCCATGGTTTCCAGCCGGAAAGCAAACCAAAGCCAAGGGGGAAGCACAGCAAAAAAAACGACATAATAGGATGAAGCCATTGAGCGGTGCGTGTAAGCATCGCTTTTTTTGTGTATATATCCTTTAGTTGACGCGCCAAAACGGTTATAATGAAAATAGAAAAGAAAAAGAAAAAAGCTAAAGGGGAAATAGCGATGAAGATGACAGACATCATCATGAAAAAGCGGGATGGCGAAACGCTGACCGAAAGTGAGATTAAATATTTTGTGGACGGATATTCCAAGGACGAAATACCTGATTACCAAGCCGCGGCTTTTTTGATGGCATGCTACTTTAATGAGCTGAGCCACGAAGAAACCAAAGAACTGACCGAAGCGATGACCTATTCGGGCGATGTGATAGATCTTTCCGCTATCGAAGGCGTCAAGGCGGATAAGCACTCCACCGGCGGGGTGGCCGACACCACCACGTTGGTACTGGCGCCGTTGGTGGCGGCCTGCGGGCTTAAGCTGGCTAAGATGAGCGGACGGGGACTTGGGCACACGGGGGGAACGCTGGATAAGCTGGAATCCATTCCGGGTGTTTCAACGGCACTGTCCATGGAAGCGTTTATCGATCAGGTCAACGACATTGGCGTGGCCGTGATGGGGCAAACCATGAGCCTCTGTCCGGCGGATAAAAAAATGTATGCGCTTCGGGATGTGACCGCTACGGTGGATAATATTCCGCTAATCGCTTCTTCAATTATGAGCAAAAAACTGGCGGCGGGAGCGGATGTGATTGTGCTGGATGTTAAGACAGGCAGTGGCGCTTTTATGAAGACGCTGGATGATGCAAAGCGCTTGGCCAGAACTATGGTGGAGATTGGCAAACTGGCGAACAAAAAAACCGTAGCCATGGTGACCGATATGAATCAATCGCTGGGTAGAGCGGTGGGCAACGCCATGGAAGTGATGGAAGCGGTGGAGATTCTTCGCGGAGAAAGAGAAGGAGACCTTAAAGACGTGGCGTTGAACTTGGCCAGTCATCTTTTGATCCTTGGGAAAAAGGCTGAAAATAAGAAAGAAGCCTATGCGATGCTACAAAAGGCGATTGACGACGGTAGCGGCATTAAGAAGCTAAAAGAAATAATTAAAGCACAGGGCGGCGACGAGAGAGCGGTTGATGATTTTTCACTTTTCGATCAGCCCAAAATTGAAGAGGATTACTTAAGCCAAGCGGACGGCGTTTTGGCTGCTATTGATACCGAAAAGTTGGGTATGGCCTCATCTGTGCTGGGTGCAGGCCGAGCCAAAAAGGAAGATGCCATCGATTATGCGGTGGGCATATGGGTGGAAAAGCGCTTGGGTGAATCGGTAAAAAAAGGCGAGAGATTGTTTAAGATATATGCTAATGATAAGGCAAAAAGTGTGGAAGCTAGGAAGCTTCTGGATGAAGCAGTGACAATTAAGGACGCATATACTGGTCAGCACCAATTGGTATATGACGAGATTGACTAATAAGGATAGTAGATGAGAGATAACCCATTGGTAACCGTTACGCTGAACCCAAGCATCGATAAAACCGTGACTGTTGATGAATTGATTACGGGTGGTTTAAACCGCATCATATCGGTGCGGTACGATTTTTCGGGTAAGGGCATCAATCTATCTAAGGCGTATCATGCGCTGGGCGGAGAAACCAAAGCCAGTGGCTTGATGCATTCTGATGATGCCGAAGCGTTTATCCGTGAGTTGGAGCAAAAGGGCATCACCCATGATTTTGTCGAATTGGATGGTAGAACACGGGAGAACCTGAAAGCCTTTGATGCAAAAACATCGATGATTACCGAAATCAATGAATCGGGAAACACCGTTGGTTCGGTAGAGATTGAAAGAATAACCGAGAAGACGGGTGATTTAACTAAGACGGCGTGGGCGGCTTCTTTTTCCGGCAGTATTCCGCCGGGATGCCCAGAGGATATTTATGAAAAACTGGTGCGCATCGCCAAAGAAAACGGCGCAGTGACTTTGCTGGACTGCGACGGCGCGATGCTGAAAAGCGGGCTCTGCGCCGAACCGGATATCATTAAACCGAATCTTTTTGAGTTAAGTCAGATTCTTGGCACAGCACTCGAAACAAAAAAAGACATGATTGATGCGGCAAGAGGACTAATAGAAACGTATAGCATTCGTTTTGTAGCGGTGACTTTAGGTGCGGATGGTGCGATGCTGGTGACAGAAAGCATGGCCTATGTTGCGTTGCCACTGGTGCTTAACGTGCAATCCGCTACAGGCGCGGGGGATACGTTTGCGGCGGGATTATTATGGGCGTTAAAACAGGGTTTGGATGCGCCGGATATGCTGCGTTGGGGCATGGCGGCCGCAAGCGATGCGGTGACGCGTCCGGGGACGCAGGTCTGCACGCTGGCGGGTACTGAACAATGGATTGACAAAGTTGTGATTGAACAATATTGAAGAAAAGGTTATAATGGCGCTTGTGCGCAAAAAAAGCGCACAGGTGAAAAAAAGGGAGACAAGATGAAATCGTATCGTAAAGTGTTGGAATTAAATATTCCCAACCGCAGACAGCTGATTAATATTACGCCCGAGGTGGCAAAAGCGCTTGCCGATAGCGGCATCAAAGAGGGGCTTTGCTTGGTTAACGCCATGCATATCACGGCCTCGGTTTTTATCAACGATGACGAAAGTGGTTTACATCATGACTTCGAAGTATGGCTGGAAAAACTGGCACCCGAAAAACCCTATAGCCAATATCGCCATAACGGTTTTGAAGACAATGCGGATGCACATCTAAAACGTACGGTGATGGGCCGCGAAGTGGTGGTGGCGGTCACCGACGGGCATTTGGACTTTGGCCCTTGGGAGCAGATTTTTTACGGCGAATTCGACGGGAAACGAACCAAGCGTCTGATGATTAAAATCATCGGCGAGTAATAAATGTTGATCAATTAGTGGAGAAGAAAGAATGAAAGAAAAATCGTGTTATTTACGAAAGACAAAAATTATATGCACCATCGGCCCCGCCACCGAGAGCGAGGAAATGATTCGAGCACTCGTTAAAAGCGGGATGAATGTGGCTCGCCTTAATTTTTCGCATGGCGATTTTGAGGAGCATGGGAAACGTATTGAGATTATCAGAAAAGTGGCCAAGGAGATGAACACCCCTGTGGCGATTCTTTTGGATACCAAAGGCCCGGAAGTGCGGATTAAAACCTTTGCGAACAAAAAAGCGGAGCTTGTGCAGGGCAGTGAGTTTGTTCTGCGGGTGGGCGATACGCCCGGCGATGCGTCCGGGGTTTGCATCACTTATGATGGTTTGTATCAAGAAGTGGAAGTGGGCAAGGATATTCTCATCGATGATGGCCTGATTTGCCTGACGGTGGAGCGGATTGATGGCACAGACATCGTCTGTAAGGTCATCAATGGCGGGGTGCTTTCCAACAACAAGAGCATCAACCTGCCAGGGATTCACCTGGACCTCGAATACATCAGTGAAAAAGATAAGAACGATATTCTTTTCGGCATTGAAAAGAATGTGGACTTTATCGCGGCCAGTTTTTGCCGTACTGCGTTTGACGTTTTGGAAGTGCGTAAACTGCTTGAGAATAACAATGGTAAAAACATCGAGATTATCGCTAAAATCGAAAACGGTAGCGGCGTCGATAATATCGATGAGATTTTGAAAGTCTCAGACGGTGTGATGGTGGCCAGAGGCGATATGGGTGTGGAGATTGATATTGTAGAATTGCCACGCATCCAAAAAGTGATTATCAAGAAATGCTATTCGGCCGGGAAGAAAGTTATCACGGCCACGCAGATGCTGGACTCGATGGTGAAAAACCCTCGACCAACACGTGCCGAAGCCACCGACGTGGCCAACGCGGTGTATGATGGCACATCGGCCATTATGCTCTCGGGAGAAACCGCAGTGGGAGACTATCCGATTGAGGCTGTATCCACCATGAGTCGCATTGCCGAAAAGACCGAAAAAAATATCAATTATAAAAAACGTTTTGCTTCACTGGAACCTGACTTTGCCGTCAGTGTGACCTCGGCTATCTCAAGAGCCACTTGTAGCACAGCGGATAATCTGGGGGCTTCGGCTATCGTTACGTTCACCTATTCGGGAAGAACGGCGCGGATGGTCAGCAGTTTCCGGCCGGATGTTTTGCAGATTGCCTGCACATCCAATCCAACGACCTATAATCAATTGGCATTGTCTTGGGGCGTATTGCCGGTGATGGCCGAAGAGCAGGCGGATACCGACGGTTTGTTTGAACAAGCCGTGGAAAAAGCACTTTCAACCGGCTATGTTCAGCATGGTGACGCGGTGGTGATTACAGCCGGCGTTCCGGTGGGCATCTCGGGCTCAACCAATATCTTAAAAGTTCAGGTGGTCGGCAATATGCTGGTCAAAGGCGAAGGGATCAACGATATTGCGATCAGTGGCAAAGTTTGCGTCTGCAAGGACGAAGCGGAAGCGCTTGAGAATTTTGAAAATGGCGATATTTTGGTCATTCCTAAAACCAGCAACAACATCATGAATATTCTAAAAGAAGCATCGGCGATTATCACCGAGAAAAAAGGCGTTTACTCACATGCGGCGATTGTGGGGCTAACGCGTGAGATTCCGGTTATCTGCGGCGCAGAGAATGCTTGCGACATCATCACGAACGGCACCACCGTTACCGTGGATGCCACACGTGGCATCGTTTACGCAGGCGTCATCAAAGCGCTATAACGCAAAGATTATTAAAACCGGCAGGGTATAATGACCGGTTCTTTTTTTGTTTTACTGGGCAATTTAGCTATTTTGTTGTTTTTTCGCTTGAAAAGCGAGCGGTAATCGGATAGAATTGTAAACAATAAAATTTTATAAGGTAAACAATTAAAGATTTATATAAAAGGAGACTTTACGGCATGGAATTATCGAGAAAACTGTTAGCGATTAAACCCTCCGCAACCATGGCGATTACCGCCGCGGCCAAAGCGATGAAAGCCGCTGGGGAAGATGTCGTGGGATTCGGTGCAGGCGAGCCTGATTTTGATACGCCCGAATTTATCAAAGCAGCCGCGAAAGAGGCTTTGGACAAAGGGTTGACCAAATACACCGATGCTGCCGGAACGCTGGAATTGCGCGAAGCAATTGTTAAGCGTTATGAAGAGGAATATGGGCTATCCTATTCGGCCGATCAGATTGTGGTTTCTAACGGTGCCAAACATACATTGACCAACATCTTTCAAGCCATATTAAACCCGGGTGATGAAGTGATTATTCCAGCCCCCTATTGGGTGAGCTATCCGGTGATGGTACAGATGGCGGACGGTGTGCCTGTCCATGTG
>JBFLKV010000069.1:0-6635 GCA_040883365.1 Eubacteriales bacterium | reverse complement strand
GTTGAGCGATCCGGCATACTCACCATCAAGAAAAATATTATAGCGGTCTTTTTTTCTTTTTTGTTGAGTGATTTCTGTAATTATCGGCATATTTTCATTATACACGATAAGGGAAATTTTGATAAGGGCAAACTAAACGCGAAAAATAATGTGACGATTAAAGCATGGACACTCTGTAAACAAAAAAGCAGAAACTATACAAAATAATTTGGATATGTTAAAATATCACGGAAAAAAAGAAGCAAATGTTTTAGAATAATAGAGGTAAATGATGAAGTTAAAAAAACTGATTTTGGTATTTTTCATACTTGTTTTAGCGTTGGTGCCCATCATCAGTATGGCGGCACCCGAAGGTTATACTGTAATTAAAAAAAATGTCGTTTCTGTCGATACAATCTTAGTACAGATGCGATTAATTGACTTGAACTACCTGGCCTATCGTCCGACCGGAAAATTCGCCAGCACCTCGGTTAAAGTCATGCAGGAATTTGAAAAGAACAACGGTCTGGATTCGGATGGTCAAGTCAGTCCTTTGGATTTTGATGCACTTTTCGATAACGAGCTGGTACGCTCGTCCTACAAAAGTGATATCGTCATTTATGGCGATTCGGATGACACCATCACGAACCTTGGTGATGGCATCAATTGGTCGGTGGTGGATGCGGCATTTCCTGTCGGTACCACAGCAAACATTTTGGATTGTCACACGAATATTACATACACCATCAAGCGTGTGGGTGGGGACGGACATGCACATGTAGAGCCTTTAACTGAGCGGGATACCAATAAGTTCTACGATATGTTCACACATACTGATACGGGGTATACGTATCTGGAAGAGGGAAGATTGACTTATGAAAAGCGGCCCTGTGTGGTGACGATTGGTGAGAACAGTTATGCGGCTTCGATGTTTGGCTATGTCCACGGAGCTGATCCGGGATGGGTTACCAATCCGGAAGATCCAGAGGCCGAACCTGGCGATGATAATAAAATGGATGGATATTTGTGCTTATACTTCTCGGGCTCAACAACCGATGTGCTCAGTTTGACGGATCCTGAACACGATGCAAATGTAGAGGAAGCGTCGCATTAATAAAACTAAAAAAACCGCTGCTCTTTATCTTGAGTCAGCGGTTTTTATTTTGTTGATTTATTCAGATTTCAATTCTTCGACTTCTTCTTTGTAGGCTTCAAACAATTCCCCAAGTGTCGTGTTGGGATCAGTATCGGTGGGGATATTCATCACATCATACAATTGTTCAAAGGTCAAATCAGTTCGCTCAGCGATCTCAGCCAAAGTCATGCTTTCCTCGATGCATATCATATGCGAGGCTTTCACTTCAGTGCCTTCATCAAATAGGGTACTCAAGCTTTTTTCGTTGCGTATGGGTAAAAAGACGTAGTATACAAACGCGGAAAGCACAAGAACGACAACACACAAAAAAAGCGTGGCAACAAACCACAAATTATATTTTTTCTGGGCACTTTCTTTTGTCTTTTTTGCGTACACTATGTTTTCAACTCCTCATTTTTGCGTCCTCTTATTATGGTCAATCATGTTGGATAATCTATTAATCGAATATGAACAATATGTAAACAATAAAAAAGGGGAGCATAAGCTCCCCTTTTTTTGCAATTAATATTAATACATGCCAGGCATTCCGCCGCCGCCCGGAGGCATAGCAGGGGGTTCTTCGCTTGGGATGTCGGTGACAATGCGCTCTGTGGTGAGCAACAAGGCCGCGATGGAAGCTGCATTCTGCAACGCGGAGCGTGTGACCTTTGTCGGATCGATAATGCCTTCTTCAATCATGTTAACATAAGCATCCTCAGAAACATTATATCCGTATGCAGGATCGCCTTTTTCTACAATCTGATTCACAATAACGCTGCCTTCTAAGCCAGCATTTGTTGCAATCTGACGCAACGGTTCTTCAATCGCACGAAGCACAATCTGCATTCCGGTCAATACATCGCCAGAAGCTTTTTCGATGGCTTTCTTTAAAGCGGGAATGGTGCTCAGCAGCGCAATACCACCGCCGGCAACAATACCTTCTTCAACAGCAGCACGTGTGGCGGCCAGCGCATCTTCAATCCTAAGTTTCGCTTCTTTCATCTCGGTTTCGGTCGCTGCACCCACGTGGATGACCGCTACACCGCCTGAGAGTTTCGCCAAACGCTCCTGCAATTTCTCTTTATCATAATCCGAAGTTGTTTCTTCGATCTGAGATTTGATGGACTTAATCCGGTTTTTAAGCTCGGTATCCGATCCGCCACCTTCAACGATGGTGGTGTTTTCTTTATCGATAATCACTTGACGTGCAGTACCCAGTTGCTCCAATGTGGTTTCTTTTAGTTCCAAGCCCACTTCTTCGGAAATAACTGTTCCGCCAGTCAGAACAGCAATATCTGCTAACATGGCTTTTCTTCTATCACCAAAGCCCGGGGCTTTTACAGCCACACAGTTAAAAGTACCGCGCAGTTTATTTACGACCAAAGTCGCCAGCGCTTCGCCTTCAATGTCTTCGGCAATAATCATCATCTTTTTGCCAGCTTGAACCACTTGTTCTAGTACAGGCAATATTTCTTGAATGCTGGTGATTTTTTTATCGGTGATTAAAATAACCGGATCTTCCAAGACGGCTTCCATCTTTTCGGTGTCGGTGACCATGTAGGGGGAAGCATAACCACGGTCAAACTGCATACCTTCAACCACCGAAAGTTCGGTTTTCATGGTTTTGGATTCTTCCACGGTGATTACGCCGTCATTACCGACTTTTTCCATCGCCTGAGAAATCAGAGAACCAACTTCTTCGTCAGCGGCAGAGATAGCAGCTACTTGTGCAATCGCGTTGCTATCCTTGATAGGTTGTGAAAAGCTTTTGAGCGAATCAACAACCGTATCGCTGGCCGAAAGAATACCTTTTTTCAGTGCCATCGGGTTTGCACCGGCGGCAACGTTCTTTAAACCTTCACGGATAATCGCCTGAGCCAAAACCGTCGCAGTGGTGGTACCGTCTCCAGCTACGTCGTTGGTTTTTGTTGCCACTTCTTTAACCAACTGCGCACCCATATTTTCAAACGGGTCTTCCAGTTCTATTTCTTTTGCAATGGTCACGCCGTCATTGGTGATGAGTGGTGATCCATACTTTTTGTCCAAAACTACATTGCGGCCTTTCGGGCCGAGTGTAACTTTTACGGTGTCAGCCAGTGTATTAACGCCGGTCTCCAACGCACGTCTGGCATCTTCACCAAACTTCAATTGTTTTGCCATTTTATATCGTCTCCTTTTTTGTCTTAAAAAAAATTATTCCACTACAGCTAAAACGTCAGATTGGCGAACGATAATATATTCTTCGCCATCGTATTTAACCTCGGTACCCGCGTATTTAGAATAAATAACGGTTTGTCCTTTTTTTAATGTCATGGTGATGTCTTTGCCATCAACTACACCACCGGGGCCCACTTCGACGATTTCCGCCATTTGAGGCTTTTCCTGTGCTGATCCTGGTAGAACGATGCCGCTTTTTGTTGTTTCTTCAGACTCTAGACCTTTAATCAAAACTCGATCGAGTAATGGTTTTATTGCCATAATATGTTGAAACCTCCTTATAATAATGTCAGATATTTGTTAGCACTCTTAAGTGGTGAGTGCTAAACCACTAATAATATATATACTTGCACTGTATATTTCAAGGTTTATTTTTTACGATTATATCACAATTCTTTTAGTATTCTTTGTTTTTCTTTTATTTTCTCAATATTGCTAATAAAAGACATGTAAAACGTCAATAACGCCTTTTTTTAAATCCTTTACAAACTGGTCATAATTTAAGTATACTTAAAGCTATTAAACGACTAAACAAAGGGAAGATTTATATGGACAAATGGGATAATCGCTTTATGCAACTGACGGAAACGATTGCGACTTGGTCGAGCTGTTTTAAGGAAAATCGCAGTGTTGGCGCAATCATCGTTAAGAACAAACGTATCTTGACCACGGGTTATAATGGGGCACCGGCCGGAATCGAAAGCTGTAAAGACCGTGGTGAATGTATCCGCATTAATCAGGGCATTGAGTCCGGCACAAGGCATGAGATTTGTTATGCCATACATGCGGAGCAAAACGCGATCATTCAAGCGGCGAAGCTCGGCTTATCCATCGATGGCGCCACATTGTACTGCACGCATCAGCCATGTGTCATTTGCACCAAAATGATTATTAACGCAGGCATTGAACGTGTGGTATACAAAGAGGAGTATCCGGATGAGTTCGCTGTAAAGCTGATGAACATGGCGAATATAAAATGTGAAAAATTCGGAAAAAAATAAAAGCACTTAAAACTAAGTGCGTTCATTTTAAATCGAAAAATTTTCAACGGCTTTAGGCCATCTTATTTAAGCGTTTAGCTAAATTCGATTTTTTTCTAGCCGCTTGGTTTTTGTGCACAATGCCTTTTAGGACATATGTATCCAAAATGCTGGTGACATCTTTATAGATTTTTGCGGCTTCATCTTTTTTGTCTTCAGCCAAAGCGGCTTCAAACTTTTTGATGACTGTTTTAATTTCAGATCTAGCACTTTTGTTTCTCAGTGCGTTGCGCTTTTCCACCAGTACGCGCTTTTTTGCAGACTTAATGTTTGGCAATACGTTCACCTCTAATTTGTAAATTTAACCGTGTTATTTTAACATAACCATAAATTCAATGCAAGGGTAAAAACCAAACCATGACAATATAAACCCCAAAACAATGCCATCAATATGATTGATGGCTTGCAAAAACTAATGTATAATATCGTTAGAAAATAGACTGAATTAAAAAGAGGGTGGAAGGCATTGAAGAACAATACAAGCAAACCCATTGGGATTTTTGATTCCGGCGTCGGTGGCGTCAGTGTTTTAAAAGAAGCGGTAAAACTTTTACCGAATGAAGATTTTATATATTATGGCGATAATGCCAATGCGCCTTATGGCACAAAAACAGAGCAAGAGATTCAAGATCTCTCGTTGGCATGTGGGGACTATCTCATATCCAAAGGCGTAAAGGCCATCGTGATGGCGTGCAACACGGCCACATCCGTGGCGGTGCGCCAAATGCGCGAAAAATACAGCATCCCGGTCATCAGCATAGAACCCGCGGTTAAGCCCGCTATGGAAACTTCTTTTGATGGTGATATCATCGTATTGGCCACCGAAGGGACGCTTTCTCAACCGCGTTATAATCTTTTGCTTGAAAGGCTCAATGCCAAAGAGCGGGTGATCAATATCCAGTGCAAAGGCCTTGTCACCTTGATTGAAAAAGGCGATGTGGAGTCGGGTGAGTTAGAGGAATATATCCGATGTGTGTTTGCTCCCTATCATTCACACCGTGTGGATACGGTGGTGCTGGGATGTACGCATTATTCATTTGTGAAAAATAAAATCAAACAGTTTTTATATGAGAATTTTCATGGCAACCGACATGTTATCGACGGCAATAATGGCACAGTGCGCCAGCTTAAACGGGTTTTGGAAGAAAAGAATCTGTTAACCGATAACTCTAAACCGGGGAAAATGACCTTTTATTCGTCAGGCGGTAAAAAATATATTCGGCTGATGAAAAAACTATACAGAATGAAAACGGAATAATCGGGAACAAAAACGGAAGAGAATGCGTCTAATTGGCGAAGGGAAATAATAAACCGATGATTGATGAAAAAACTAGAGATTTATTACAACTATATATTGATGGCCGTTTGGGTGAAAAAGAGATAGGTCAGGCCAAACAAGTAATTAGTGCGGATGCTGAGGCGAAAACATACTACAAGGGTTTAATCGCTGCACGAAAAAAGGTGAAGAAGCTGGAACACAAGGCCGCGTTTAAGCAATTTGCGGAACGATGGCCTAAGCGTGTACGCACCGAGCACGAAAAGCAATTGCAACGCAGACGATTGATTCGTGTGGCGTCTTCGGTTGCAGCGGTCACACTGGTCGCCTTTGTGGGAGTCAGCATGCTTCGTGCTGGGGTCAACCAGATGGATAGTGCCGAAGCTTATGTGGTGGCCGAAGAAAGCAACGAGATGATGCTTGAAGAAGACGCGCAAATTGCGGCCAAAGGCGAAACTACGGCGGATGAAATCATGATGGAAAGCGCTCCTGAACCGGCAGCAGCGGAAGAAGATGTATCAGCAGGCAGCGGCGAGGCCATGGAGGAACAGACGGCGGACACAGAAGCTGCCGACCGAGAAGCAGAGGAAGAGGCGCCTGCTTTTGAGGTGCCGGAAGGCGCAATCTTGATAACAAATGATGAGGGGAATAGCAACGATTTTTTTGAAGCACTATTGGCCTTAACCGAAGGGCAAATTGAACAGCCGGAGCGGTTTGAAACAACTGTATCGCTTTTGATGACAGAAGAAAACTTCGATACAATCATCACATTTTTAAGTGAGAAAAACATCCCGACGGAAGAGCTAGAAATTGGGTCAACGCTGATGATCACATTTAGTGAATAGTCATTCTAATCATATTAGAATGTGCATATAAAAGGACCTGTCAAAATGAACTGAACCCCGTTCATCGGACAGGAATAAAAGGCCCAATCACAGAATAGCTACGTTTTACGCAAGCTGACATCGTTTTTCATAAGGTGTCAGCT
>JBFLKV010000068.1:0-9403 GCA_040883365.1 Eubacteriales bacterium | reverse complement strand
GCAAATCGCCGTTTTCGTGTCAACAAATTCCGGTTATATTTCATAGCCGGTATGGCCGATTATTTTTTTAAGCGTCACTTCTCTAATTGTGTTTTTCCCGGCCTTGGCACTGACGCGAACATAGCGCTTGGTATAGCCGACATAATTGTTCTCATTTGCGTCATCCGATTCTTCAAACAGCACACAGACGGTTTGCCCGACAAACTGTTTAGCGAATGCGTGTTGCAGGTTTTCGTCCAGCGCAGTCAGGGTATGCACGCGTTTCTTTTTGATTTGGCTAGGCACTTGATTTGGCATAGTTGCCGCTTTGGTGCCTGTGCGGATGGAATAGGGGAAGACGTGCAATTTGGAAAAGCCGACGTCGCGCACAAAATTGACCGTCTCACTAAACTCGGATTCGGTTTCACCGGGGAAGCCCACGATGATATCGGTGGTAATGGCGGGCGTATCAAAATATTCCCTCAAGAGATTCACTGCATCTTTGTACATATCAGGCGAGTATTTGCGGTTCATGCGCGCTAAAACGGTAGCAGAGCCACTCTGCAAAGATAAGTGAAAATGCGGGCAGAGTGTCCGAATTTTTGCCGCTCTTTGGCAGAAATCCTGGTCGATCAACAAAGGCTCCAGCGAGCCCAAGCGCAAGCGCTCTAGATTGGGGATTTGGTCTAAAGCCTCGAGCAAGTGAATAAGGCGTGTGCCGGATTCAAAGTCTGCGCCATAGCTGGATACATGGATGCCAGTCAGCACAATTTCCTTCACGCCTTGATCAACCAGCGAAGTGACCTCATCAATGATGCTTGGCATCGGACGCGACCTGGCGTGACCGCGTACATAGGGAATAATGCAGTAAGAACAAAAGTTATCGCATCCTTCCTGAATTTTGATAAACGCGCGGGTTTTGTCGGTGGGGGAGGAAAGATGTAGGTCCTCGTATATATCGTCCTTTCGGATTTCTGTGATATCGGTGACCAATTGATGCGAATCCTGATGGGCTTTAACCAAATCAACAATATTCGCGCGATCGGCATTACCCACAATGACATCAACATCACATTTGTCTTTTAAGAGCGCACCATCTTTTTGGCTCAAACATCCGGTGGCACAGATGACAGCATTGGGGTTCAGTTTGCGCGCGCGGTTCAGCATTTGGCGGGATTTTTTATCCGCCATCGCAGTGACTGTGCAGGTGCTGACAAGATAGACGTCGGCGATTTCATCAAAGCTCACTTGCTTATATCCTTGCGCTAAAAAAAGCGCCAACATAGCGGCGGAATCGTATTGGTTCACCTTACAGCCGATGGTTGTCACCGCGATTTTTAAAGAATCACTCATACCTGTTCCTTCTCGTACATAATCTGTGCCAGCGCAGCCAAACCAGCGGTTTCGGTGCGTAGAATGCGTTTTCCCAGCGTCACGCTCGCCGCACCCGCATCGGCCAACGCGGCCGCTTCTTCGGGCGAAAATCCGCCTTCTGGGCCAATAATGACGGCAATATCCTTAGCGTTGCTTTGACTAAGGATTTGCTTTAAAGACCGCTTTTGTTCATCCTCATAGCATAGCAAAGCCAAGGCGTGCTCGGAAGTGGCTTTAACGAGTGTTTTAAAATCCATCAGACGACCGATGCTGGGGACAATCGCACGGCGACTTTGCTTAACCGCTTCGGTCGCGATTTTCTTTAGGCGATCCGCCTTTTTATCAAAATCTTTCGGTATTTTAACGCACCGCTCGGATACAAAAGGAACGATACTAATCGCCCCAAGCTCCACCGCCTTTTGGACGATGGTGTCCAGCTTTTGGGACTTTGGCATGCCCTGATATAAGATCACCTGTGTCTCGGGCTCGGCTTCGCTTATACGCTTTTCCGCTATCGTGAGTACAGCGTGGTCTTCAAGGATATCTTTTAGTACCGCGATGTATTCGGATCCTGTGTTGTCCAGAAGAACAAAGGTTTCGCCGGGTTTACAGCGCAAAACCTTGGTCATATGCGCAAACTCCGCACCGCGTAAAAAAGCGTTTGATTCCTGAATATCAATTGCGTCTATAAAAAAACGTCTCATATGTTTTTTGGCGACACGGTGATGGCCCGCCATTCTCCCATTTTGTCGATATTAAGCACTTCAAATTCGTGGTTTTCCAAAGATTCTACCACATCATTCAGTCTTTCGGCAATGATGCCGGATACGATATAGATGCCGTTTTCCGTTAAGTAATCCTTGACTGTTTTATTCAATTCAATAATGATATCCGCAACAATATTGGCGACAATGACATCGGCTTTGACTCGGGGCGCGCTCGCCAAGAGATCGGATTGGAGCACAGTCATATCGACATGATTGTAGCCTGCGTTCTCTTTCGCTGCCGAAACGCTTGCCGGGTCATAGTCCAACGCCCATACGCGTTTGGCGCCCAGTTTGGTGGCCGAAATACCTAAGATGCCACTTCCGCACCCCACATCAAGCACAGTAGCACCGGGGGAGACGTGTTTCTCCAAAGCCGCGATGCACATCTTGGTGGTTTCGTGCAGACCCGACCCAAAGGCCGCGCCTGGGTCGATGGTGACCACAATATCGTCTGGCGCGGCACTGTATTCTTCCCACTTGGGGCAGATTACGATATGCGTTCCGGCTTTAAAGGGTTTAAAATAGGTTTTCCAGACATCTTTCCATTCGCTGTCGTCGCGCCTTGATTCTTCGAAGATAACGGCTTCATCCGAATCCGCCCATTCAAATACGGCGCGCTTTAGCTTTACGTATTGCTCGGGGAAAGAGGGGCTATTCTCGAGATAGATGCGAATAAAGGGCGCTTCATCGCTCTTTGTTACCAAATCTTCGTCGATATAGTCCCAGCCACCCGGTTCGGGCAGACCGCCGTCAGAAAGCTCAAACGCATCAAAGCCGATGGCGGTTAGCGCATCGGCAAGTGAGTTGATGTCTATATTTTTCGGTATCAGTTTAATTTCATGATATGTCATCGTTTAATCGAGTCCTTAACTTGTTGGAAGAATGTCTTCCCACTGACCTTCGTCTGTTCTTTAAAGTTGCGCAAAAGTTCCTTTTGCTTTTCGTTTAAGCGCTTGGGTGTTTCTATATTGACTTTGACATAAAGGTCACCCATATGCGAGGAATTGATATGTTGAATTCCTTTTTTCTTTAATCGGAAGGTGGTGCCGGACTGCGTACCCTCTGGGATTTTATACTTCACTTTGCCGTCCAAAGTGGGGACCTGCAAATCGGTTCCGAGCGCAGCATCCACAAAGTCAATCGGCATATTGAGGAACAGATCGTATCCATCCCGCTTGAAGTACTTGTGCGGCTTAACGTAGATGACGATTTTTAGGTCGCCAGCGCCGCCGCCTTTGGAGCCCGCTTGTCCTTCACCGCGCAGACTAATCACCTGACCATTATCGATGCCCGCGGGTATGTTCACCGTAATATTACGCGTTTTGGTGACCTTGCCTTCGCCATGACACTCATGGCAGGGCGTGTCGATAATCTCGCCTGTACCGCCGCAAGCCGAACAGGGAACCACATTGACAAAGCTACCCAGCATGGATTGGCGTTGCTGACGCACTTGGCCGGTTCCGCCACAAGTGGGGCAGGTGTGTTTGTGGGTGCCTTTTTCGGCTCCTGTGCCGGTACATACCGGACAGACTTCTTTTCTTCGTATCTGAACTTCCTTTTTCAGCCCGAAAGCCGCTTCTTCAAAGGAAATCTCCATGTTGTATCTAAGGTCGCTGCCTCGGGTAGGTCCGTTATGGGTGCGTCTTCCACCGCCGCCAAAGAAGCTGTCAAAGATATCGCCAAAACCGCCCATGCCGCCCATGAAGTCATCAAAGCCGCCAAAGCCAGCGCCGCCTCCGCCGCCTGCACCGTCGAATGCCGCATGGCCGAACTGGTCATACTGGGCTTTCTTTTTGTCATCGCCCAGCACCTGATAGGCTTCGTTTACTTCCTTAAACTTATGTGCGGCTTCCTCGTCGCCTGCGTTTAAGTCCGGGTGATATTTTTTGGCCATCTTGCGGTAGGCCGATTTTATTTCCGCCTCGCTTGCGCCTTTATTTAATCCGAGTATTTCGTAGTAGTCTCTCTTGGAAGCCATCTATTACCGCCTTCATTGTCTTTTAAATGCGCGCAAATCCGCCACAAAGTTATAAACGTGACGGATCAGCGCAAATCTATATTAAGGGTTTAACCCTGTCTACTTGTTTTCGTCGTCGTCCACGACTTCATAGTCTGCGTCCACGACGTCTTCCTGTGTGGGGCCACCGTCTGCGCCAGCGCCGCCCATATCTGGGCCCGCCCCTGCTTCTGGTCCGGCCTGTTGATAGGCTTTACCAAAGACTTCATAGCTGTCGGTGGTCAGTTTTTCGGTCGCTGTTTTAATCATGTCATCGTCGCCTGATTCTAGCGCCTGTTTGACGGATGCGATGCCCTCTTCCAGTTTGGTTTTATCTTCGGGGCTCACCTTATCGCCAAGATCACTGATGGTCTTTTCGGTCTGGTAAACCAAGGAGTCCGCATTGTTTCTCACTTCGATGCTTTCCTTTTGCTTCTTATCAGCGTCGGCATATTGCTCCGCTTCCTTCACCGCTTTATCAATCTCGTCCTCGTTTAGGTTGGTCGAGGCAGTGATGGTGATTTTCTGCTCGTTGCCTGTGCCCATATCCTTGGCGGATACGTGTACGATGCCGTTGGCGTCGATATCGAAGGTAACTTCAATCTGTGGTACACCGCGTGGTGCAGACGGGATACCGGTTAGGTTAAAGCGTCCCAATGTCTTGTTGCCGGCCGCCATTTCGCGTTCGCCCTGTAGCACGTGGATTTCCACTTGTGTTTGTCCATCGGCTGCTGTCGAGAACACCTGTGACTTCTTGGTCGGGATGGTGGTGTTTCTTTCAATCAATTTTGTGCAAACACCGCCCAAGGTTTCAATACCGAGAGATAGAGGGGTGACATCCAGCAAAAGAACGTCTTTCACGTCGCCGCCCAAAACGCCGCCTTGGATAGCCGCGCCCAGCGCAACACATTCGTCCGGGTTGATGCCCTTAAACGGGTCTTTGCCGGTGATAGTTTTGACCAAATTCTGAACTGCGGGGATACGTGTTGAACCACCCACCAGAATGATTTTGTCGATATCGCTGGCTGAAAGACCTGAGTCTTTAATCGCGTTTCTTGTAGGACCTTCGGTTTTAGATACTAAATCGGCGGTCAATTCGTCAAACTTAGCACGAGAAAGATTCAAGTCCAAGTGTTTGGGGCCGGAAGCGTCTGCCGTGATAAACGGCAAGTTGATGTTGGAAGTCAAAACACCCGAGAGGTCGATTTTTGCTTTTTCTGCCGCTTCTTTTAAGCGCTGCATCGCCACTTTATCTTTGGAAAGGTCAACGCCTGTGTCTTTCTTAAACTCGGCAACCATCCAGTCCATGACCTTTTGGTCAAAGTCGTCGCCGCCTAAGCGGTTGTTACCGTTGGTAGCCAAAACTTCAAACACGCCGTCGCCAATCTCTAAGATGGAAACGTCAAAAGTTCCGCCGCCAAGGTCGTAGACCAAAATCTTTTGGTTGTTTTTATCAAGGCCGTAGGCCAATGATGCCGCTGTTGGCTCGTTGATGATACGAAGCACTTCAAGGCCTGCGATCTTACCCGCATCCTTGGTTGCCTGACGTTGGCTGTCGCTAAAGTATGCCGGCACGGTGATAACGGCCTGAGTGACCGGGTGACCCAAATAGGCCTCCGCGTCGCCTTTAAGCTTCTGCAAAATCATCGCGCTGATTTCCTGCGGTGAGTAGTTCTTGTTGTCGATTTTTACTTTGTGGTCGGTGCCCATTTCTCTTTTGATAGATGTTACGGTTTTATCCGCGTTGGTCACGGCCTGGCGTTTTGCCACCTGACCCACCAGACGTTCGTTGGTGTTCGAAAAGGCTACGACGGACGGTGTTGTTCTGCCGCCTTCAGCGTTAGGGATAACGGTCGGTTCGCCGCCTTCCATGACAGCCACACAAGAGTTGGTTGTACCAAGGTCTATTCCAATAATTTTTCCCATTGTTTTATTCTCCTTCATATTCGATATAAACAGTTTTATTTTGTTACAATGACTTCAGCATATCGTAAGACCTTTTCGCCTTTGATATAACCTTTTTTAAATACTTGTTTTACGGTGCCGGGTTCTTCACCCTCTTCGCAGTCAATTTGCATCAATGCGTGATGCATATCGTGGTTAAAGGGAACTCCGTCACTTTCGATCTCATGAACGTCCATGCTGGCCAGTGTATCGGTAAATAGCTTTTGAAGATTAACGATACCTTTCACGAAATCCGATTCTTCTTCCGGTGCATGAGCCAGCGCCAGGTTGATGCTGTCCAATACGGGCAGCAGCTTTGTGACTGTATCTTCCACACCGCTTGAGAAGCTCTGCTGAGACTGAGTTTGGCTTCTTTTCCTAAAGTTATCAAACTCAGCGCGCTCTTTTTGTAGATAGCCGATATAGTCTTCTTTTTCTTTTGCCAGCTTATCGGCCGCTTCTTGCGCTTCTTTCAGCTTCTTTTCCAGCTTTTTGATTTTCTTTTCCAGCTTAGCTGTGTCTTCGTTTGCGGATGAATCGTTGTCTTCAATCTTGATATCCGCAAGCACTTTTTCTTTTTTTGTCATATTGCCACCTTTTATTAATCAGTTTTTAATTTTATTCTAATCTTTACTTGATTCTTCATCGATAAAGCCGGAAAGAATGGTGTTCAAGCCCTTTCCAACGTGGTCCAAGACCGATACGACCCGCGCATAGTTCATTCGCGTGGGGCCGATGACCCCGAATGAGCCGAGGGTCTTGCCGTCGATGCTGTAGGTGGCGGTCACCACCGAGCATTTTTTCATCTCATCGAAGGAATTTTCGTGCCCGATTGAGATGGAAAACTCCAGATTGGAAGCCTGATCCAACATCTGGTACAAAAGTTCCTTGGTCTCCAGCACTTCCAAAAAGCCTTTGGCCTTATCAGCATCCCGATACTCGGGATAGTTGAAAATGTTTTTAGCCCCGCCCAAGATGATGTCTTTGCCCGACTGCGGCTCAACTGAATCGTGCAGCGAGTAGATGAGGGATTTGAAGAATCGTTCATGTGTCAGCATTTCAGATTTAAAATCCCGTGCAATTGCTTCTTCCGCTTCATCCAGTGTTTTTTCGGCCAGCTTTTCAGTCAGCAAGTTCGAGAGCATCTCGAGATATGCCGCGTCCAGCCCAGAAGCCACTGAGATGACTTTTTCTTTGACAAGCCCGGAGGAGGTGATAATGAGAACCAACACCTTGGTCTCGCTGAGCTTGACCAGTTGAATGCGCTTGAGCTTGGATTTTCTCATCTGAGGCGCCAACACCACCGAAATATGGTTGGTAGTCTTGGAGATGATATCCGCAGTCTTTTCGATAACGTCGTTAATCTCCAAAATTTTGGTGTCAAAGATGTTGTTGATGGCCACCACTTCTTTAGGAGAAAGTGACGACAGACGCATGAGCTTATCCACGTACAACCGATAGGCCAAGTCGGAGGGGATTCGCCCCGCCGAAGTATGTGGCTGCTCCAAATAACCCATGTCTTCCAAATCGGCCATCACGTTTCGGATAGTCGCGGAGGAAAGCGCGAAGCCTTCTTTTTTGGAAAGCGTCCGTGAGCCGACTGGGATGCCGGTCAATATATAGTCATCAATGATGGCTTTTAGTATTTTTTCTTTTCTGGCGTCCAGTTCCAAAGCATTCACTTCACATTCTTGTGATTTGTTAGCACTCATCGATGCAGAGTGCTAACAATTGATTACAAATTACCACTTTGTGATGTGGAAGTCAATAGCTATTTCTTTCGCTTTACACTTTGTTAATAAAAAAATAAACAGTATAAAAAAGAGCCAGCCAAACGGCTAGCTCTGTGGTGTTTATAAAAATTACTTATTCTCAACTAATCATTCATCCAATCGTCATATCCCTGTTGCTTTTCTTGCTTTTTTTCCTGTTTATCTTTGTTGTTCTTGCCTTTGGTAAAGAAGAACCCCCAGATTGGGATGGTTAGGAAAACCAGCCATGCCGGAAAGTTTCCCGGAATCACATCAAAGATTAAAAGGAAGAAGACGATGGTTACGATGACCGGATAGGGGAAAGCGGCCCAATTAAAGTGCGTTTCGCCATCGGATGTGCCGCCCCGTATCTCGCCATCCGGCGCAATATCGGCGTTTAGCATATCATCCACCCGAACCCCATAGGTCTTGGCAAGCGCAATGAGATTATCCGTATCCGGCGAGCTTTCGGCTCTTTCCCACTTGCTAACGGCTTGACGGGATACCCCAATTCTATCGGCCAGTTCTTCCTGTGAAAGTCCGGCGCGTTTTCTTAAAGTGACTAATCGAGTAGCAGTTTCAACATTCATAAGGTTTACTTCCTTTCTTATTTTTATCTATTTGTCGTTTTTTGCTTTAAGCATCCAGCCCCATATGGGGATGGTTAAGAAGATCATCCAGGCCCAGCGCCAAGCGCCTTCCACCAAAAAACCGATAAACAGGAAGATGATGACCGTTAATAGCGGAAGCACACTGACAATCAGAGTGCGCCAGCTTTTACCTCTGTTCCTGACGATTCTTAATATAAAGTAGTAGACGGGTATCGTCAAAAATAATATCCAGACAATGTGCCAAAGTTGCGTGAAATACCCCAGCAAAAAGAACATCGCAACGACGAACAAGGGATAGGGGAATAGTTCCATCCAATGACGGTTGGCTTTGCCCTGTGCTTGCTCCACCCAGTAAATGATGTATTCATAAATAGGTATGGCCAAGCAAATCAGCCAGGTAATATCCCACCTTCCGGTGGCGAACGAAACGATAAAGTAGATCAGTATGATAAATGCAACGATAGGGAAGGTGCTTGCACGCGTGTATACCGGTTTAACGTTTGGCGCTTTGCGATCCTTATCCATCTCAAAGAAGTTTTCTCTGCGTTGTCTAAAATCGTCCTGCTCACTTTCGGTAAACAACAGGTCATCCACCTTGACGCCATAGAGTTTGGCCAAAGTGATGAGATTATCGGTATCTGGCGAGGATATGCCTTGTTCCCAGCTGGAGACCGCTTGTCTTGAAACCCCCACTTTTTCCGCAATTGTTTCTTGCGTCCATCCATGAGCCTTCCGTAATTTTTCTAAATTTTTTGCAACAGTTATATTCATGTTACTTCCTCCAACAGTTCTTTAAGATTCTTTTTTGATCTTACGGTGATTATAGGAAAAACTTCAGTTGCACTCCACCAAAAGCAGTTGGAATTTTGTCAACTATCGGTTGCATTTTGCTTTTTATACCCATATCTTATCATAATGTCGGGTAAAAACCATAAAAAAAGCCCATCGGCAGCGTTTTTGCTGCTTCTGGGCTTGGTTGGT
>JBFLKV010000067.1:0-6117 GCA_040883365.1 Eubacteriales bacterium | reverse complement strand
GTGGTGGTCATTGCGCCCGCAACCAGCGAACCATGAACCGCACCTGCAGCGCCACCTTCACTTTGCAGTTCGGAGATACGCATTTTCTGATTGAACATGTTCTTTCTGCCATAAGCAGCCCATTCATCACACATTTCTGCCATAGATGAAGATGGGGTAATTGGGTAAATTGCGCCGACGTCACTAAACGCATATGCCACATGGGCAGCAGCGGTATTACCATCAATAGTTTGTTTGATAGCCATTAAACTTTAACCTCCTCGTAGATTAAAATGGAATTTATTATTCAGCGAAACCAAGCTTTTTAAGCCTCATTCCGCACTTGAACACAACGTTATAATTATATCTTTTTTTAGCACACGGGTCAACCCAAACGGCCGACATTAAAAACGGATATCTTCTACTCATAAGAGCAAAATAGCTTTAATTGAAGCTTTTGACTATTTTACCGTATTCATCAGTGTGCCAAGGCCTTCAATCGCAATTTCCACCCTATCGCCCGGTTGCATCGGCCCGATACCCGAAGGGGTTCCGGTGGCAATCACATCGCCGGGGTTTAAGGTCATCACGTTTGAAATAAAAGCAACCAGCTCCGGCACACTAAAAATCAAGTCATCCAAGGTGCTGTCTTGCTTAATCTCCCCGTTTAGGGTGGCGGTGATGCGTTTCCCTTCGGGGTCAAACGCGGTGTCGATATATGGGCCTATGGGGCAGAATGTATCAAACCCTTTGGCTCGGGTCCATTGACCATCCTTCTTTTGCAAATCTCTTGCGGTCACATCGTTTAAACACGTATAGCCCAAAATATAATCGTCTGCTTCTTTAGGTGTGATATTCTTACACACTTTTTTAATCACAACACCCAGCTCAGCCTCGTAGTCCACCTGCTCACTCATGGCAGGATATATGATATCCGCCTCCGGCGCAATCACCGTGGTCGCTGGCTTTAGAAAAAGCAGCGGTGTTTTTGGCAGTTCCATGCCAAGCTCTACGGCATGCTGACGATAGTTTAATCCCACCGCCGCAATTTTGGTCGGCTGGCAAGGCGCAAGCAGCGTCATTTTATCTTCTTCTATCTTTTCGCCCAGTGCCGGTGCAGAGTCAAACGGTGTGTTGCTCAGTTTATAAAAAGCACCGTCCTGAGTGGTCGCATAAAAAACGCCATCCTTTGTTTTTACCCGATAATATCTCATCGCTCTTCCCTCAATGTTTCAAAACCCATCTGAAATGCAAAAAAATAAAGACAGGTATACCTGTCCTTATTCGTTTTGCTATTCGTTGGATGTATACGGCAATAACGCCATCTGGCGCGCCCGTTTAATCGCAATCGCCAATTCTCTTTGGTGCTTGGCACATGTGCCAGTCGCACGCTTTGGCGAAATCTTGCCCGCTTCTGTGATGTATTTTTTCAGTTTGTTTGCATCCTTATAATCGATGAAAGCTACTTTGTCCTTGCAGAACATGCAGACTTTACGTCTTGGGCGTCTCATGCCACGGTAGCTTCTTCTTACCGGACGATCCGGTCTTGATTGTCTATCATCAGCCACTTTATCTGATCCTCCTAAAATTTACCGCGCGTTTAGAACGGAAGGTTATCGTCATCCACAGGTGTAAATGTGCCGCCACCCGCACCGAATAGTTCATCGGATTCGGGCGGTGCATCATCCGCTTGAGGTGCAGCCGCATCACTATTGTTTGTGCCTTTGGCACCTGCCGGGCTCAAAAAGTCTACTGTGTCCGCAACAATCTCGGTCACATAACGTTTTTTGCCGTCGTTGCCATCATAGCTTCGCGACTGTATTCTACCGGAAACGCCTACCTGCTGGCCTTTCGTTAAATATTTTCCACAGTTATCAGCAAGCCCGCGCCAAGTGACGATGTTCAAAAAATCTGCTTCGTCACGGTTAAAACGACGGGTCACTGCAATGGAAAAAGTGCACACCGAAATGCCATTCGGGGTCTGTCTATATTCCGGGTCTCTGGTTAGTCTTCCAATCAAATGCGCTTGATTCATGTTTAGCCTTCTTTCGTCACTTATACGTTTTGGTCATTTGCGACCATATAACGCATGATATCGTCAGAAATTTTAAAGTTACGTTCAAGTTCGCTCGGTAGTTCTGAGTCGGACTTGAAGTACATTAGAACATAATAGCCATCTTCGATGTAGTTGATGGGATAGGCCAAACGTTTTTTGCCCCATTCATCAATTTTTACTACTTCGCCTTTATTGGATGTCACGATGTCGGAAAACTTTTTGATTGCCGCGTCTTTCGCTTCATCCTCCATATCTGGCTTTAAGATGTACATACACTCATATTGCTTCATCGCCTTTTTACCTCCTTCATGGTCTTTTGCGGCTTTGGCGTGCTTGCCAAAGCAAAGCAGGCACTAACTTAAGGATTATAACAGACTCATCCTCTGTTTTCAAATACTTTTTTTAGCTTCTTAAAACTAATCCAGTGTTTATCCAAAGCTTTCATGAAAGCATATTAGATCTGATTGATTATTGTCATATCCGTTTTATGTCTATTAGCTTTGCTCTAGGCGTTTGGTGTTACCACCTCATAAACAAATCAATGGGATCCCCATTGGCCAATGTGTTTGTCCAAACCGCCAGCATCATCAAAAAAACAAAAACATACGCCAATAAATATTTCCACTTGTTTGTCCAAATATTCGTAAGAAACTCTCTATCTAAACATCTAAATAGGAATACCCCATAGATAATCACATACATGGGCATAAAAAATCGCATTTCTACAATGCCGGGCAGTGTTGCAAAACTGACCAAAACCCAAGAGACGAAAAGCCATGTACGCATCCTTGCGGCTGGGCTTGTTTGCTTTTTGTTCTCAAACATCGCCCGAACGAGATAGGCTCCAGCAGAGAACGTCAACGTGTAAGATAATAACATATAGATATTGTTTAAGAAATACAAGTCAGAAATATAAACCTGATGAAACGGCATGCATAGAATATTAATGAAGTGGCGCATATAGATGCCCGCCAGATCAAAAAAGTTGACGAGTATAAATTTCATCATGCTGAGTTTCCCATTTAAGTAGGCTGTTTTAAACTGCGCAGACAATTGCTCGCCAGCATCATCGATGAAATATAAAGCCCCTTTTAAGCCTTCCTCTTTCATCGGCGCCAAAGTTTCATATCTTGAGATCGCCAACCCCGATTGAATCTGTCCAGCATAGAGTGACTGCTCCTGCGTAACTGCCGTATTGACCAAGGGTGACAAGGATTGGCTTTGAGCCGAGTTGATGGCCATCTGCGGCGCAGCCAGCGCAATCATACCGACAACGATCAGTGCCAATGATACCAATAGCACATATATATTCTTTTTTTGTTTTATATGAAAAACAATATAAATAACCAGCTGAATGGGAACAACAAATAGATAAGCCGTTCGGATATTGTAGGTGGCATAGAAAGATAGGCCTAAGAGCACAGAATACAAAATCATGTGTGCCAAGCTATGTTTTTTTGAAAGCAGTTGATTGATCAACGCAGCCGAAAGCACAGCAAAACCAAATCCCCACAGATCTGAGAGCGGATAGAAGACCAAGTCCGACCAAAAAAGCATAAATACAGCGAACATGAGAAATCTTAAAATCAGCGTTTTGCCTGTGTTCTTTTTGATTAGCAAATTGGGTATGACGACCGTAAAGATAGCCGCCGCAAAGAGCGACGATATCACTGACATCGATTGACTGGGCGATAGCTGCAATATCTCCCCTGCCCGCGAGACCAACATAATGAGCAAAGGAAAAAAGTAGCCCCGCAAACTCACCATATAATTGGCAAAAGAAAAAGATCCGTCATGAACAAAAGACTGACCTAACGTGTAGTAGTTACTGGCATCATATAATAAGATGTGATTTAATGCGACACCAATACCTATGCTAACTATGCTACAACAGATAAAAGCAAGTAGCGATTGATGACTAATAATGAAACTGGATTTCTCTTTTGGGTCTTTTACCGCATTCATCGTTTTTCTTCTCCCAGTCAATAAAATGACTATTTAATTATCCGATTTCTTAAAATCCGCTTAGATGATTTCCAAAAGCGATCCAGGGCTTTTAAGTACCCTTTCGCAGGGCACATCGTGCAGACTCCATCCAGCCAGCGCAAAATCAATGCCTGCGTTGGCCGCTGTGTCACGATCATACTTTGTATCACCGATATAAATCGCCCCTTCTTTTTCTCTGCCAGAATCCGCTAGAAATTTTAAAATAGGCTCTGGATGGGGTTTATGGTTTTGGGTGTCCGACGCAAAAACAACCGTCGCAAACCGCTCATATAATCCAAGATGCGAGAAAAACGCGTCATATTCATGCCGCTCTCTGGATGTGACGATACCGATATATACACGGGCACTGGCCAGCGCATCAAGCGCCGCTTCCAATCCGGGGAAATACTCAGCGCGCCCCTTGGTACAAAAAAACTCTTCATCCCAGGCTTCCATCACTTCTTCACGCTTGGTCACGCCAAGAATATCCAGCGTCACTTTGGCCGGCGCACCGCTGACCTTCTTTACTTCCTCAAGCGTCAGGTTGCGCTCTTCAATGCGATTGATGGCATTTTTCAAGCTCGTCATGTTGTAATAATCCGAGTCGATCAGCGTGCCGTCCAGATCAAAAATAATCGTTTTGTATTTCAAATTCTTATCCTTTATTTATGGTATTTTTCATGATTGATAATGGTAAGCGCACGGTATATCTGCTCGGCCAGCATCACCCTAAAAAGATGATGCGGAAAAATCATGTCCGAAAATGAGATCACCCCGCGGGCGCGCTTTTTGATATCATCCGAAAGACCGTTGGAGCCCCCGATAATAAATGCTGTTCGGTTAATGCCTCCGGCCATATCCTGTGACAACAGTTTAGAAAATGCTTCAGAAGTCATCCGCTTACCCTTGGCATCCAAGCAATAAAACGCATCATACTTGGCGGTTTCGCCCAACAAACGCTCGCCTTCCTTTTGCTTTGCGGTCAGCATCTCAGCTTCCGATGCGTTTTTAGCCAGTCGCTCCTCTTTTGTCTCGATGCTCTCAAAATCCAAATAACGACGAATGCGTCCCGCATAATCATCCAACGCCGCTTTATAATAATCGGTTTTCAGTTTACCCACCGAAAGGATTGCGAATTTCGCCATTATTCCTCACCGCCCAAACGATACAAAAACGCATCACATTCTTTTTTAAGGACATTCAAAGCCACATGCCGACCCACTTCAATGCCTTTTTTCTGTAGATAGGCACTGACTTCGTTATAGGCCGCTTCGGGGGTATTGTTCTGCTCGGAAAGATGCGCCAGCATAATCCCTTTGACACCCATGGTGACCAACTCATAAGCCGCTTTGGCCGCCATCAAATTGGAAAGATGTCCTCGCGTGCCGAGTATGCGCTGTTTGAGAAACTGCGGATACTTGCCGTTTTTCAGCATGTGCTCGTCATGGTTGGCTTCCAAAAGCACCACGTTTGCACCCTCAATCTTGGAAAGCAGGCGCTTTGTCGCATGCCCCAAGTCGGTCACGCTGGCCAGTTTCACCCCGCCATGACTTAAAGCATAGCAAACCGGATCGGCTGCATCGTGTGGGATGCTGAATGGCTCGACCAACATATCCTTAATGTAGAAGCTCTGATTAAACAGCTTTCGGTTTTTTTCAGCAACGGTACCCACTTTGCCATCCATCGCGCGCCATGTGGCCGGGTTGGCATACACCGGGATATCATATTTTCGGCTGAGCACGCCCGCCGCCTTGATATGGTCGCTGTGCTCATGGGTGATCAATATGCCATCCAATGTGCTTGCGTCCACTTCCAGCCGCCGCAGTGCAGCTTCCATCTGCGCACCGGTACCGCCCGCGTCGATCAGTACATGAACGCCGCCTGCCGATACATATAATGCATTCCCCGACGAACTAGAAAACAGCGGGGAAAAGTAAAATTCCATATTAACGAACAATCTTCTTTCTATTTAGGCTTTGGTCAATTATACCTGCAAAGCATTTTGAACACAAGCAAAAAGCCCGCATTGCATACGGGCTTTTTTGTCTATTATAATTGATATGCTACAGAACCACTTCTTCAGCTTCGGTCAGGTC
>JBFLKV010000066.1:0-6682 GCA_040883365.1 Eubacteriales bacterium | reverse complement strand
TCTTTCGCCGATTGCTCTTCCTTCAACATGCAGGCCACCTGCCCCGCCATGAACGAGCCTTCCTTGATATCGCCGTCCAGCACTGCTTTGCGCAAAGAGCCTTCGCCCAGCGCCTCCAGTTTTTCGACGGCGTCGGGTGCATACTCGGCTTTGGCCATTTCGCGCGTCAAAGGAGAGCGCAAGAGGCGCACCGGATGTCCGGTCACTCGGCCGGTCACCTTGCTGTCCACATCTTTGGCTTTAAGAATCTTATCCTTAAACGCTTGGTGGGTGGTACATTCGGTTGCCAAAATAAAGCGTGTGCCCACCTGGATGCCTTTGGCGCCCAAGCAAAAAGCTGCCGCCGCACTTCTAGCATCGCCAATACCGCCCGCCGCAATGACGGGAACCGAAACGGCGTCCACAATATTCGGCACCAAAACCATGGTGGTCAGCTCACCGATATGCCCGCCGGCCTCACAGCCTTCGGCCACGACGGCATCCACGCCCATGCGCTCCATACGTATCGCCAGCGCGCTGGACGCCACCACCGGCACCACCTTGGCACCGCTTGACTGCCACAGCTCCAAGAACTCGCCCGGATTACCAGCCCCGGTAATCACGACCGGCACTTTTTTCTCCGCGACAACTTTGGCCACCTCGGCCTTAAAAGGCGAAAGCAACATCACGTTGACGCCAAACGGTTTATCCGTTTTTGTCCGTACGATATCAATCTGCTCGGCTACCCAATCCGCAGGTGCATTGCCGGCTGCGATAATCCCAAGGCCGCCCCCTTCGCTGACGGCCGCCGCAATATGTGCGTTGGAAACCCAAGCCATACCGCCCTGAATGATCGGATATTCAATCCCGAATAATTCACAAATAGGGTTCTTTGCCATTACTTGCTTTCCTCTACATATGCGAATAAATCGCCAACCGTTTTGATATCCACCAATTTTTCATTTTCAATTTTAATACCGGTTACTTTTTCCATCTCGATGACCATTTCCATCATGTCCAGTGAGTCCATTTCGAAATCATCAACAAAGCTCGCGCTCTCGGTAATTTCCTCTTTGGATAGGTCCAACTGCTCCATTAAAATCGCAATAATTTTTTCTTTCATGTTTTTTACCTCTCATTTTTTTATTATTAATTTATCATTAAAGCGTTTTTCGCTCTAATTCCTACATATATATAATGTGGCTAATATTATATGGCCCACTTCACCACAATACCGCCGTATGTCAGTCCCGCGCCAAATCCAATCAGCGCCACCTCATCGCCTTTTTTGAGCCAGCCACTATCATGCGCTTCTTTCAGCGCAATCGGGATGGTGGCCGAAGACGTATTGGCGTATTTATCGACATTGACATAGAACTGATCTTTTTCAAAGTTGGTGCTGTGTGCCGCAAATTGAATAATACGATTATTCGCCTGATGCGGTACGATTTTATCAATCTTGGTGTCGCCCATGGCGGCTTCCAGATAGTTGATCGCTTTTTCCATGGCATCTACAGCAAAGACAAAAACCTCTTGTCCTTTCATTACCAGCGAAATATCATCACTGGCCTGATTCTTACTCCAAGGGTTGTCGTTTCGCTTGTTCTTAATGTATAAAACATCCTCCGTATCCGGAATCGCTTTTAAAAACGGAAACTTGATGTGGTTTTCTTTGCTTCTCTTGACCACAACAGCCCCTGCGCCATCCCCAAACAAAATACAGTTGGATCGATCTGTCCAGTCCACTCTGCAGGAAAGGTTCTCGGCCGCGATGACAAGCCCAGTGTCAATATCCAAGGTGTCCATCATCGAGGTGATTGCTGTCAGCGCATAGATAAACCCGGTGCACCCCGCCGCCACGTCCAGCGCTGCCGCATTTTCGCAGCCAATGCCTTTTTGTACCAACGATGCCAAAGACGGCGTCGCATAGTCGGAGGTCACGGTGCTGCCCACGATGATCCCAATCTCATCAGCAGAAACGCCGGCATGATCCATCGCCTGCTTGGCCGCCGCGACCGCCATCATCGTATTATTCTCTTCGATAATCACACGACGCTCTGATATACCTGTTCTTTTAACTATCCATTCGTCGCTCGTATCCACTATGGATTCAAGCATATGGTTATCGACGACCTTTTCGGGGATATAGGATCCCACGCCGACGATTTTCGCAGAAATACTCAATATTCTAAAATCCTTTCATATCTAACATTTTTTTATACCGCGCTTTGACCAACTCTTTCGGTTTCTTTGCGGCCAACTCTTTTAGTGTATCCATCACCGCACTTTTAAGGCGATCGGTTGTTTCATTCATATTTTCCAAGCCAAAGTCCTTTTCCTCTTTGATAATGGCATCCGCGATACCCAAACGCAAAAGGTCCTTGGGTGTCAGCGCCAGGCTTTCGGCCGCAAGTTCGGCCTTGGAAGCGTCCTTAAACAAAATAGACGCACAACCTTCGGGCGTGATGACGCTAAAATATGTGTTTTCCATCATCATCAGTTTATCCGAAATCGCGATGGCCAATGCGCCGCCGCTTCCGCCTTCCCCGATAACCACCGAGATGACCGGTACCGTCGCCGAGGCGATACAGCTTAAATGCTCGGCGATGACGTTGCCCTGTCCGCGTTCTTCGCCGGCTACGCCGCAAAAAGCCCCGGGCGTATCCACCAAGCAAAGAATCGGGCGGCCAAACTTTTCGGCCTGTTTGATGGCACGCATCGACTTTCTATAGCCCGCGGGATAGCACATCCCAAAGTTGCAGGCTTTTCTTTCTTCTATTGTATGTCCTTTTTGCTGTCCGATGATGGTGAATACCGTACCGTCAATCCGACCCACGCCGGTGACCATGGCCGCGTCTTCGCCCAATGTGCGGTCGCCATGGACTTCAAAAAAGTCATCCACCATGGCGCGTAGATAATCCCGCGTTTGCGGTCGGTCTTGCAGCCTTGCATTTTTTATGCAATCCCAGGCGCGGTGTGCTTCAACTGGTCGTTTACTTGCCATTCGTTTCACCCGACCTTTCCGCATGCAGCGATAATATCTGTCCCAACGCTGGTTTCATTTCCTTGCGCTCAACAATGGCGTCAATCATGCCCTGTTTAAGCATATATTCGGATGTCTGAAATTCTTCAGGTAATTCTTCGTTGACTGTTTGGTTAATCACGCGCGGTCCGGCAAAGCCGACAAACGCTTTGGGTTCTGCCAAAATCACATCACCCTGCATCGCAAAGCTGGCCGTAACACCGCCCGAGGTCGGGTCGGTCAGTACACTGATAAATACAAGTCCTGCCTCACCCAGCTTATTGATGGCCATGGTGGTTCGGGTCATCTGCAAAAGCGAAACCATACCTTCCTGCATCCTTGCCCCACCCGAAGCGGCAAAGAGCACCAACGGGATATGCTTTTTTAAGCATGTCTCGGCCAGATCACAGATTTTCTCGCCAACCACAGCGCCCATTGAGCCCATGATAAAGTAGCTGTCCAGCGCACCTAAACCGCAAGGGTAGCCTTCAATCTCACATGTACCGGTGATAATCGCATCAACCAGTCCACTCACGTCCCGACCCTTTTTCAGCTTTTCCTGATACTGCGGAAAATCCAAAGGGTCCGTGCTGGCCTTTTCTTTACCCATTTCTGTAAACGTCCCGGCATCCGCAATCATGTCCACACGGTCGCGTGCAGGCATGCGCATCAATCCATCGCAAAACGGACAGACCGAGCCATTCAGATACACCAGCTTAGCCAAGCTCTGCTTGCCACAAGACGCGCATTTGATGCTTAACGGCAATTTATTGTCTTCCGCTTTTTCAGCGGTAGCCATATTCTGTTTAAATAGTTCCATCTTGCTTCTCCATCTGTTCCGCGTCCGGCTTAAACAGCGCAGGACACAGCGTCTTCTCAATCCACTTGGTGTCGATTCGACCGTCGATAAAATCCGGATGGGTGAGTATCGCTTTAGCAAATTCGCAGTTGATATCCACGCCTTCCACTTTTAGCTCATCCAGTGCCGTCAAAGATGCGGCCAAAGCCTCGGTGCGGTTGGCCCCAAAACAAATCACCTTTAAAATCATCGAATCATAAAAGGGCGAGATCTTATCGCCTTTAACATATCCGCTATCCACACGCACGCCAAAACCACTGGGTATAACCAGCTCGCTGAGTGTACCCGGACAAGGCTTAAAGTTTTCTGTTGGGTTTTCCGCATTGATGCGGCATTCCATCGCATGACCGAAGGGTTTGATATCTTTTTGCGATAGTGCAAACTCATGCCCCATCGCCACTTGAATCTGCGCTTTGATCAAATCCAGACCATACACGGCTTCGGTGACCGGGTGCTCCACCTGAATGCGTGTATTCATTTCCATAAAATAAAATTCGTTTTCTTTGGTTAAAAGAAACTCCACTGTGCCTGCGTTTTGGTAGCCCACCACTTTGGCAATCTCCACCGCGGTTTTCTCCATGCTGGCACGCACATCATCCGGCAGATACGGCGCGGGCGCCTCCTCCACCAGTTTTTGATTCTTGCGCTGCATGCTGCACTCACGTGTGCCAAGATGCAACACATGGCCAAAACTGTCGGCCAGAATCTGCACCTCAATATGGCGCGTTTCGGTGAGATAGCGCTCCAAATACACACTGGCGCTTCCAAACGAAGCCAGTGCTTCCTGTTTAACCAGATTAAATTCACTGTTGAAATTTTTCTTGTCGAAAACAATGCGAATACCGCCGCCGCCCCCGCCGTGAGACGCTTTGATGATGACGGGATAGCCAATTTTATCGGCGAGCGCTTTTGCCTCGGCTAAGTCACTGACTTCGCCGTCCGATCCTGGCGGCACCGGAATGCCGCTTTCAATCATCAAGGTTCGGGCTTTGGCTTTGTCACCCAACGTATCCATCGCTTCGGCCGAAGGGCCAATAAAGATGATACCCGCCGCCGAACATGCGCGCTGAAAAGCCGCGCTCTCGGAAAGAAAACCGATGCCGGGATGGATGGCACAAACCTTGTAGGCTTTAGCCGTTTCGATAATTGCCGCAATGTTTAAATATGACTTTTCCGCTTTGGCAGGACCGATGCAGACTGCATGATCCGCCAGCTTGGTAAAATAGGCGTCTTTATCCGCTTCAGAAAAAATTGCAACACTTTCAAGACCAAGTTTCTTGGCTGTACGAATAATCCGTACCGCCACTTCGCCCCGGTTCGCAATCAATATTCGATTCATATCCTTTTTTACGCTCCTCTAAAAACAAACAATATGTCCTTTTCCTCAACAGGATTTCCGTCGGTCACCAAAATCTCTTGGATCACACCGTCCCTGTCGGACTTCACTTCATTCATCATCTTCATGGCTTCCAGGATGCAAAGGGTATCCCCTTTTTTCACCGAGTCGCCCACCGAAACAAAAGGCTTTTCGCCCGGTGCCGATGCCTGATAGAAAACGCCCGAAATGGGCGCTGCTAATGAATCCCCCGAAACTTGACGGTTTTGGCCGCCAGCGGGCAGTACAACGGATGACTTTGATGATGTTTTTGTTTTGCTGTTTGTCGTTTCGCGTTGGATGCGGATTTTTATTTCACCTGTGTCTAGTTCAAATTCTGAGAAAGATAAAGAATTTATAAAATTAATAATACCGAAGATCTCATCGTTTGACATGTCACATATCCCCTCCTCTCAAAAAAAATGTCTGTCCTTATAACAAACTTGTTAGACATACTAACATAATGGTATAATAAAGTCAATTGAAACGAATGAATGTTAAAGAATTATTACAAAACGATAATACTAGCAAAAAGGTACCTTTTCACGTTATAATTAGCCATAGAGTTGGTATAAGAAAGGAAAAGATAGATTTAATGGAAACAGATAAAATTCGCGATATGCTCAACGAATACTTAAAGGATATCTTCTATCGCATATTGGATATTCAGGCAAAACAGGTGTCTAAAGCCTCTGGCAAACGACTTTCCCGCACCGAGATGCATTCCATCGAGATTATCCAAGACGTTGAGGATGCTATCTTGACAGATGTCGCTGATAAAATGCGCATTTCAAAAGCGACCGCCAGCGTATCAATCGACCGACTCGTAAAAAAAGGTTTTGTTAGCAAAAACATCTCAACCAAGGACAAGCGTAAATATACCTTGAACCTCACCCCTGTCGGTGAAGAGACATATCTTCAGCACAAACAGTTTCATGATAATATGGTCAATGCACTGCTCAAGGATTTTGAAATCGCCGACTATCCCGAACTATTAAAAGGACTTAAGAATTTGGCAGGCTTTTTCAATTCTTATTAAGGTGTAGGACTTTATGCTATATCATCATTTTGGAGACAAAAACAAACCCCCTCTTGTTCTTTTGCATGGCGGGGGTATTAGCTGTTGGATGTGGGAACCCCAAATCGAAAAGCTAAAAGAAGACTTTCATATCATCGCCCCCATCATCGACGGACATGATATAGATGAGGGCCTATTTAGTACTATCTCAGATGCTGCCGATCGTTTAATTGCTTATATCAATGACGTCCTCGACGGACACATCTTTGCCCTTTGCGGGTTTTCTTTGGGTGCACAGATTGCGCTGGAAGTCCTGTCAAAGCGTCCAAGCATCGCAAACTTTGCCATCATCGAATCCGCTCTAACCGAACCCATGGGTTGGCTAAGCGACCTTGCCCTTCCAATGGTGGGTCTATCCTATGGCCTTGT
>JBFLKV010000065.1:0-4880 GCA_040883365.1 Eubacteriales bacterium | reverse complement strand
GATTACCTCCTTTGCGATTAGCTGCTTTGAATATGCGATTGCGACCAAACAGGACTTGTGGTTCTCAACCAAGGATACGATTTCTAAGTTGTATCATCACCGCTTCAAGGATATTTTCCAAGAGGTGTATGATGAACAGTACAAAGATAAATTTGAAGCACTTGGCATTGAGTATTTTTATACATTGATTGACGATGCGGTGGCACGCGTTATTCGCTCTAAAGGCGGATTCATCTGGGCGTGCATGAACTATGACGGAGATGTGATGAGTGATATGGTGGCCACAGCGTTCGGCTCATTGGCCATGATGTCTTCGGTGCTGGTATCCCCGGATGGGTGTTATGAGTATGAGGCTGCACACGGTACAGTAACCCGTCATTACTATCGTCACATGGATGGCGAAAAAACATCGACCAATTCGATGGCAACGATTTTTGCTTGGAGCGGTGCGCTGAAAAAACGCGGTGAGTTGGACGGCATTGAAGCGCTGGTGGATTTTGGTGAGAAGCTGGAAAAAGCGAGCATCGCGACCATAGAAAGTGGCATCATGACCAAAGACTTGGTTCTGCTAAGCGAAGCTAAGAACAAGACCCAAGTGGATACCGAAACATTTATAAAGGAAATTGCCTGCACACTGAAAGGCATGATGTAGGAGCGATTGATTTAGATGAGTTTATATAGTGAATGGACCAAAGCTTGCGAAGTCGAGCGTGATCAAAAAGAGCATAAGGCGTTCTGGGATACGTATTTTGAAGCGGAAAAACAGAACTATCAAAAGATTTTAGCGAACCACGAAACTGTTTATGAAGGCAAGCTTTCTGCCTTGGCCGAAACGTTTGACATGAATCCAGTGGTTTTCACCGGATTTCTGGACGGCATCAATACATCGCTGAAAAAAGAAATCAATATGGAACGCTTGAAGGAAACGACAGCGGTCAATTTGGATGTTGATTTTGAAAAGCTTTATTTTAATATGCTGGATGCCAAAGCCGGATGGCTTTCGGGGCTTTCTGAGTGGGATGATGTTTTGCCTGCCGAGCGGCGTAAAGCGATAGCGGCCGAATGGCGCGCCAGCAAACAAGCGGTTAGCAACAAAGTGGGGCGCAATGACCCTTGCCCATGCGGAAGCGGTAAGAAGTATAAAAAATGCTGCGGCGCATAAAGAAGCATTAAAACATTATCGATAACATGATAAAAAAGTCTCCTAAAACCAGTGATGTACAATCCGTACGAAACTTGGCTTTAGGAGTTTTGTTTTATTTGTACGCTGCCCTTTATAGGTTTTTTTCCATGCAGACCGAGTTGGGCAGATTTTTATACGGCCCGAAGTTTGGGATAACTGAATAGCCTAAGGTTTGATAGAGGATGTTGGCGCCGGGCATATCCCGTCCCGTTTCCACAATCAATCGTTTATAACCTTTTGTCTTGGCCATGGCCTCTAAAAGGCGCATCACGTGTTTGCCGATACCCTTATTGCGGTAGGCTTCGCTTACAAACACGCGTTTGACCTCGGCAGTGCCGGCACAGTGGTGCTTAAATCCGCCACATGCGATAGGGAACTCCTCCTCATACACCACATATACATCATTAATGCCATCAAGTGCATTTAAAGGCACATAGACTTTTCGGTTGATCTCGCCACCTGCCAGACGGTTGAGATAGGCGTCCAGTTCCTCGCAAAGGCGTATAAAATCAGTATCGCGACCGTTAGTATATTTAATATCCATCACTGAATACATCTCCTTTATATCTATTCTTACAAATATATTTTACCAAATTTAATTTCTTATGTAAAAAATCGATTAAGACCATCTGGTTTTTTAATTTAAAACGGTATGGAATTATGATATAGTATTAGTAATATAATTATGTGTTTGACAGATAAGCTGTCATGATAATCGATGAGGAGGAAAAAAAGATTATGGGCATTATGAACATCATCAAAGGTGAGTTTATTGATGTTATTGAATGGACAGATAACACGAAGGATACACTGGTCTATAAGTATCCTGATCAAGATAAAGCGATCAAAAATGGGGCGCAGCTGACTGTACGCGAAAGCCAGGTGGCGGTGCTGGTCAATGAGGGCGTCATTGCGGACGTATATGGTCCGGGTAGGCATGAGCTGACCACAGCGAATATGCCGATCCTCACCAAGCTTAAATCCTGGAAATATGGATTTGAATCCCCTTTTAAAGTGGATGTTTTCTTTGTTTCCACCAAACAGTTTGTTAACGAGAAGTTTGGAACAACCAATCCGATCCCGATTCGCGATAAAGAATGGGGTTTGGTTAGAATCCGTGGGTTTGGTATCTATGCGTTTAAGGTGGATGATGCGGGCATTTTCTTAAAAGAAGTGTTTGGTACCTGTGCTTCTTACGCTACAGATGACATCACAGGGCACCTTAGAAATGCGATTATTTCTAAGCTGTCCGACACATTAGCCGAGAGCGGTATTCCGCTTTTGGATATGGCCAGCCAGTATGATGAACTGTCGGCCAAAGCCAAAGAGAACTATCAATCGATTTTTGAAGAATTCGGTCTTGAGTTGACCCAGTTCTATATCCAGAACATCTCGGTACCAGAAGAAGTTGAAAAGATGATGGATGCCAAAACCCAAATGGGTATTGTGGGCGATATGGGCCAATATGCTCAGTTCCAGACGGCGCAAGCGATTAAGGATGCGGCCAATAACGAAGGCGGCGGTCTTGCTGGTGCGGGCGTGGGTATGGGCGCGGGCGCTGCCATGGGCAACATGATGGCGGGTGCTTTTTCCGGACAGCAAAGCAGCGGTGGCAAAACCATGGTGGCTTGTCCTGAATGCGGTGCAGCGGTGGAACAGGGCAAAAAGTTTTGTCCCGATTGCGGTGGCAAGATGACGGCCAGCAAAGTGGCATGTGTTGCGTGCGGTGCCAGCATCAAAGCGGGCGCCAAGTTCTGCCCGGAGTGCGGAGCCAAACAGGAAGCGCCGACTTGCTCTAAATGTGGCGCAACAAACAAAGCGGGCGCCAAGTTCTGCTCGGAATGCGGCCAATCACTATAGCCATTCGATACAAAGGATAACAGGAGTAACACCATGAGTGAAACAACGTATCAATCACCTGATGAGAATAAAAAGTCGCAGGATACCGAAGGCTTTAAGTGCCCATCCTGCGGCGGAACGACCATTTTTGATCCCGAGTCTCAGGCGCTGAAATGTGAGTATTGTCAGGCTGAGTATCCTATAGAGCCTGTACAAGGCACCATCATCGAAAAGGATTTTTTCACGGTGGACGAGAGTGCCAGTCAGGACTGGGGCACCGCGACGCGCGTTTTTAAATGCAGCAATTGCGGCGGAGAAACGGTGCTGGAAGGTAATTCGGTATCTTCGCGTTGTGCTTTTTGCGGCAGCCCGAATGTGGTTTCTATCGACGAGTTGCCGGGCATTAAGCCGGAGTCGGTTTTGCCATTTAAGTTGGGCAAAAAAGAGGCGGTCGGTCGGTTTAAAACGTGGATCGGTAAACGGTTCTGGGCACCGAATGCACTGAAAAAAAGCCATACGATGGATGATAACATGAAGGGTGTTTATGTGCCGCACTGGACATATGACAGCCAAACGTATTCCACCTATCGCGGAACAGCCGGAAACTACTATTATGTGACGCGTCAAGTTCGCGTGATGGTAAACGGCAAACCCCAAATGCGCACACAGCAGGTGCAGAAGATTCGATGGTTTCCGGTCGGCGGTGACTACAGTCGCTTCTTTGATGATATTCTTATCAATGACAGCACCAATATTGATCAGGGTATCATGACCAGCATTCAGCCATTTGACTTATCCAAGCTGGAGGTCTATAATCCACGATTCTTATCCGGGTTTGCGGCTGAACGCTATAGTAAGGGTGTCAAAGCGATTTGGGAAAATGCCAAGAACATCATTCGAAGCGGCGTTAGAAGCGATATTAATGCAATTATCTTAAGGCGAGCGGATGTGGTGGGGAACATCAACATTGACACGAAGTACAACGATGTGACCTTTAAGCACATGCTTTTGCCGGTCTGGATTTCGGCGTATACTTTCCGCGGTAAACTGTTTAACTTCTATATCAACGGTCAAACCGGAGAGGTGCAAGGACGTTCACCGGTCAGCTTTTGGAAAGTGCTGTTTGCCATACTGCTGGCGGCGGCGATTATCGGCTTGATTGTTTGGCTGGTACAAAACAGCGGTGCAGGAGGTCTCGGCGGATATTATTAATCGCTGAACACACGAAAAAAATATAAAAAGAGCCTCGAAGAGCGATTGCTTATCGAGGCTTTGTTTTATCTGTTAAATATGGATTAACGTTTCATTGCAGCACCTTGGTCGGCCGAAAGCACATTTTGGGCATATCTTCTGATATAGCCGGAAAGCTCTTTGGGTGGGCGGATGTCAATTTCGCCTTTGCGCTTTTCAATTTCCGCTTCATCCACTTTGAGGTTGATGGTATATTTGTGCATATCCACTTCGATGATATCGCCGTCTTTGACATAGGCGATAAGACCACCGCTGGCCGCTTCGGGTGAGATATGACCAATCGCCGCGCCACGTGTTGCGCCCGAGAAGCGCCCATCCGTCAGTAGCATTACGTCTTTATCCAGCCCCATACCGGCAATAGCCGAAGTGGGGGAGAGCATCTCACGCATACCCGGTCCGCCCGCTGGGCCTTCATATCGGATAACCACCACATCGCCCTTCACGATTTTACCACTCATGATGGCGTCAATCGCTTCTTCTTCGCTGTTATAGACTTTAGCAGGGCCTGAATTTACCAGCATACTGGGGTCCACCGCACTGCGCTTAACCACACACCCTTTGGGCGCGATGTTGCCAAACAGAATGGCAAGTCCGCCGGTTTTGGAAT
>JBFLKV010000064.1:0-3740 GCA_040883365.1 Eubacteriales bacterium | reverse complement strand
TGGTGGAGGGAGATGGATTCGAACCATCGAAGGCTTCGCCGGCAGATTTACAGTCTGCTCCCTTTGGCCACTCGGGAACCCCTCCAGGTTTTGGAGCTGATGATGGGACTTGAACCCGCAACCTGCTGATTACAAATCAGCTGCTCTGCCAATTGAGCTACATCAGCGAAGAATAACACTTGCATACCCTAATGCTTAAAAAATAGGGCATCAAGTGTTATGTGTGGTGCCTCAGAGTGGAATCGAACCACCGACACAGGGATTTTCAGTCCCTTGCTCTACCAACTGAGCTACCGAGGCAAGCAAGTAAAAAAATAAAATGGCGACCTGGAAGGGACTCGAACCCTCGACCTCTAGCGTGACAGGCTAGCGTTCTAACCAGCTGAACTACCAGGCCAAACTGGATTTTTTTACTCGTTTTTTTAGATTGGTGGGGCCTCAGGGACTCGAACCCCGGACCAATCGGTTATGAGCCGACCGCTCTAACCATCTGAGCTAAGGCCCCAAAATTTTTGGTGACCCCTAGGAGAATCGAACTCCTGTTACCGCCGTGAAAGGGCGGTGTCTTAACCGCTTGACCAAGGGGCCACAATAACCTTTAAGCTTGATAGTAATGGTCGGGGTGAAGGGACTTGAACCCCCGGCCCCATGGTCCCAAACCATGTGCGCTACCAAACTGCGCTACACCCCGCTATAGTCAAAGCCGTGTTTTTGCGACGTCTATTAATATACATGAAATAATTATTCATGTCAATCATTTTTTGTGCATTTAAATGATTATTTTATTTCATCATAGAGTTTACATAATAAACATATGTAAACATGCGTTTTGTTGCCTTTTTTGTTCTTACCATGTATAATCAAACTACTTTGCAAGCAAAAGGGTTAATGATGAAAGAAACACAAAAAAACAAGTATTATTATGTTACCACATATGGTTGCCAGATGAACAGCCATGAATCTGAAAAAGTGGAAGGCATGCTTGGCGGCATGGGCTATATTAAGGGCGATGCTGCTGAAACAGCGGATGTTTTAGTGGTGAACACATGTTGCGTGCGCGAAAGTGCCGAATCAAAAATTGTCTCCAACATTGGGGCGCTTAGAAAGCTTAAAAAGAAAAGGCCGAATATGGTTATTATCGTCTGCGGATGCATGACGCAACAAAAAGACCTTTCTAAACGCATGTTCCAACGATTCAATCATGTCAATATTATTATCGGAACGCAAAATATGCATCGTATCCCTGATTTTCTGGAAGAAACATTGGAAACAGGGAAGCGAAAGCTGGAAATTGAAGCAGATCAATTAAAAGTATATGAAGATATTCCGGTCAAGCGCTATAATAAGCCTTTTGCATTTGTCAACATCATGTATGGGTGTGATAATTATTGCGCTTATTGCATTGTTCCGTATGTGCGTGGGGGAGAGCGAAGCCGAAAACCCGAAAAGATACTGGAGGAAATCGATCGCTTGGCCGAACAAGGATATAAAGAGATCACTTTGCTGGGGCAAAACGTCAACTCATACGGAAAAGGGCTGGATGAGCCTTATGATTTTGCGCGTTTATTGACCGAGATTGAAAAACGTGATGCGATTAAACGTGTTCGGTTTATGACGTCCCACCCGAAAGACTTATCGGATGATTTGATAGAAGTGATTAAAAATAGAAAATCGGTATGTAACCATATCCATTTACCGGTGCAATCGGGTAGCTCGCGCGTGCTGAAACTGATGAACCGAAAATATGACCGGGCGCATTATCTGGATGTTGTCGAGAAACTAAAAAAAGCCAGTCCGGATATCGCCATCACAACGGATATCATTGTGGGTTTTCCGGGGGAAACTGAAGAAGATTTTTTGGAGACGATCAGCTTAGTCGAAAAGGTGGGTTTTGATTCGTCGTATACTTTTAAGTATTCCAAACGAAGCGGCACCAAGGCCGAGAAGATGGATGGGCATTTGGACGAGGAAACAAAGACCGATCGCATTATGCGGCTTTTGGAAGTCACCAATCAGCTAACGTATGATACGCACAAAACCATGGTGGGGAAGACCTGCGAAGTGTTGGTGGAAGGCGAGCATAAAGACCGAGGTCAGATGTTTGGCCGATCCGATGGATTTAAACTGGTCAACTTTGAAGGTTCACCCGATTTAAAGGGGCAATTTGTTCAAGTGAAAATTACAAAAGCGATGAAAAACAGTGTATTTGGAGAATTGGTTTAATTTAAGAATTGTGATATATTATAGGCAAAAGAATAAATAAAGGGTGTTTTAAATGTTTGAACTGACTGTTATAGGCAAGTATGGTCCGTACCCCAAAGAGGGCGGCGCCACCACATGCTATCTGCTGAAACTCAATGATAAAAATATCGTTATCGATATGGGAACGGGTTCGCTTTCGCACCTTCAGCGTTTTATATCATTAGATGAGATTGATGCGATTATTTTAAGCCATCTGCACCATGACCATATGGTGGATGCGCTGGTTTTGCGCTATGCGCTGGCTGCCAGCGATGCGGAGCCGATTCCGCTGTACTCGCCGGATACGCCATCCTACGAGTATGGCACTTTGGCGCACGCACCCTGTTTTGATGCTCGTCCGATTACTGAGAGCATTAAGGTCAATCTATTCGGTGCGCAGATTACGTTTAAGGGCATGATTCACCCAGTGGTTACCTATGCGGTGAAGGTGGTTTTCGAAGGCAAGACATTCGTTTTTTCATCGGATACGGTCTATAGCCCCGAAATAACCTCGTTTGCTGAAAACTGCGATTTATTTTTATGTGATAGTGCAGTGCCTATTTCCATGTGGAAACAGGGGATGCCGCACCCCAGCGCCGTACAAGCTGGCGTCATGGGCAATGATGCCAAAGCAAAAAAGCTGATATTAACTCATATTCATCCCAAAGCGGATGAAAAAGAGATTTTGAATGATGCGCGCAACTTTTACCCTAAAGCGGAAGTTGCAGAGGAGTTTAAAACCTATACTATATAAGAGGAAAACCATTTAATGAGTGAATTTTATCAAAACCCGCTAATTTCCCGATATGCTTCCGCCGAAATGGCGGGCGTTTTTTCGGATGATAAGAAATTTAAGACCTGGCGAAAGCTTTGGATCGCTTTGGCTGAATCCGAGATGGAACTGGGCTTAAGCATATCAAAAGAACAAATTGAAGAGCTGAAAGCATCAGCCGAAGATATTAACTATGATGTCGCAAACGCGCGTGAAAAAGAAGTGAAACACGACGTGATGGCACATGTTTATGCCTACGGGGTTCAGTGCCCCAAGGCCAAGGGGATTATTCATCTGGGTGCCACCAGCTGCTTTGTGGGAGATAACACCGATATTATCGTCTATGACGAAGCACTTGATATCGTTTTGGAAAAACTCGTCAATGTGATGAAAAATTTGAGCGATTTTGCTTTGGAATATAAAGCGGTGCCCACCCTTGGGTTTACGCACTTCCAGCCAGCTCAGGTCACGACGGTTGGCAAGCGTGCTGCATTGTGGTTGCAGGATTTAACCATGGATTATCAAGAACTCATCGAGGTTAAATACACAGTCCGACTGCGTGGTCTAAAGGGAACTACCGGGACACAAGCCAGCTATTTGGAACTTTTCAACGGCGACCATGAAAAAGTAAAAACACTTGAAAACAAGATTTGCGAAAAAATGGGGTATCGTTCGGCGTTTAGTGTGACAGGGCAGACTTACCCAAGAAAGCTAGATTCGCGCATTG
>JBFLKV010000063.1:0-11417 GCA_040883365.1 Eubacteriales bacterium | reverse complement strand
GTGGGTGCGGGCAACTTCCTTCGGGATATCATCAAGTCCGAGTTTTTACCTGTGTTCCGATTGACTAAGTTCTATCGTCAGGAAGAGGGCGGCAACATCATTGCCAACGCGCATAAGATCAATATGGGCGTAATGCCCAGCATGTATCAAACCGGGGATTTTGTGTTTATTCCTGCACCCGACCATGAAAGCACTCTAAACACGCTGCTTAAATTACTGGAAGATGAAATTTATTCGGAGGTACAGGTGCTTTGCCCGCTTAAAAAAGGCATAATTGGTGTATATAATATCAACGAGAAAGTTCGGGAGCAGAAAAACCCCTACTTGGTCACCGTCCCAGAGCTGAAAAAAGGCGAGACCACATATCGGCAAGGGGACAAGGTGATTCAGACCACCAACAATTATAATAAAGAGTGGTTCAATTTACGACCCGAAGTGTACTATCAGCAGGGCTTTGGCGTATTCAACGGTGATATTGGTCAGATTACCGAGATTGATAAAGAGGCCAAAGTCGCGCGTATCGTGTTTGAAGATAGGTTGGCGGAATACAGCCAAAACGAGCTAGAACAACTGGAGCACGCCTATGCGATCACCGTGCATAAATCGCAAGGCTCGGAGTTTGATACGGTGATTCTGCCTTTGTTTTACGGGGCATCACCATTTTTGACCAAAAACCTTCTATACACTGCGGTTACACGGGCAAGAAAAAAAGTGGTACTGATTGGGCTAAATAAAACCATTCAACATATGGTCAACAACAATCGCATTACGCGACGCTATACGGTGTTGAACAATGAACTAAAGGAGCTGGAAGAGGTTTTTGACAAGATAAAAGAGGCCGGAGATGATGCCGATGCGTAGGATTCGATGGTTTTTTGAGGCACTTTATGACTTTGTGTTTCCGCCTTTGCCCATTTGTCCGTTTTGTGGTCAAAGAAAGACGGCCGCGAATAGCGAATGTGAAGAATGTAAGGACGAGTGGGAAACGTTAAAAGTGACGGGCAAACAAAAAAAGCCATATGCTTGCTTCTATTACGACGGTGTGGTTAAAAGAGCCATCTGGCAATATAAATATTCACGCCACGAAGGCTTGGCCGATATGATGGCCGAGCATATCTCGGGCATGCTGGAAGACCAAAAGGTGAAAGCGGATTATGTCACCTATGTACCTTTGCACAGATCCAAGCGGAAAAAACGCGGGTTTGACCAGACGGCTGTACTGGCGCAAGGCGTGGCGGCCGAAATGGACATAACGCCCATCACCATGCTAAAGCGGGTGCGGCGAACAAAGACACAGGCCAAGCTGACGGCAGAAAACAGAAAACAAAATGTTAAGAATGCGTTTGTGGGTGACTTAAACACAAAACTGGATAAAAAATCTGTTATAATACTATTAGATGATGTATACACCACCGGGGCCACCATGGCCGCCACGGGTGAGGCGCTGAAAGCGGCAGGATATAAAAACATTATCCCGGCGGCGTTTGCGACATCGAAAGCAAATGAATAAAAATAACACTTCTTTTGGGGTAACCCCCGGAAGAGATATATAGACCTTATAGGCAAAGGAAACATGAAAAGCCTAAAGGATGAAGGAGGCTTAGAAGATGGACATTACGATTACAGGCAAGAACATGGAAGTATCTGATTACTTAAAAGGGCTTGTGGACAAGAAAGTAGGGAAGCTAAAAAAGTATTTTAAGCCAAGCACCACAGCACATGTCACACTCAGCATCGAAAAGAGCCGTAATATTGCGGAGATCACCATTCCGTTTGACGGCATTGTGATGCGCGGAGAAGATGTGGGCACAGATATGTACGCAGCCATCGATGGGGCGCTGACCAAGATTGAGCACCAAATCATGAAGCACCGTACCAAGCTAGAGAAAAAACTGCACAAAGACGCTTACAAAGTGGGCGAGCTTTTGTACCAGGATGCATACAAAGAGGAAGAGCCCAAACGCATCGTCAGAAGCAAAAACTTTAACGCCAAACCCATGAGCATGGACGAAGCGGCGTTGCAGATGGAACTTTTGGGCCATAGTTTCTTTGTCTATCGGGATGCACAGGACGACAACATCAATGTGTTGTATATGCGAAAGGATGGAAATATCGGGCATATTGACCCGAACTAAAATAGAGTGCTTACTAAAGATGTCGCACTGATGCGGCATCTTTTTTATATCAGAATTTTCGTGCAAAACACAGAATAATCTAACGTCGTTTTTAAGGTTTAACCGCTTTTAAACTCACTTAGCCACAGCAGAAATACGCGCGAAAACGATTTGTGATGTTAAGGAAAGAGTGATAAAAAAATAAAATAAAAAAAGCACCCAATACAGGAATGCTTTTTACTGGTAGCGGCGACTGGAATCGAACCAGTGACCCTCCGGGTATGAACCGAATGCTCTAGCCAGCTGAGCCACGCCGCCTTATAATGGTTGCGGGGAAGGGATTTGAACCCCTGACCTCCGGGTTATGAGCCCGACGAGCTACCAAACTGCTCTACCCCGCGTCATAAAAAACACCGCGAAAAACGGCAAGTAATATCTTAACCCATATACCCCAAATAGTCAACCACTATTTATTATTTATTAATTTGTATTTATTTTGGACATAAAAATATAAGAATTTCAGAGATATTATTAACGTCTAAAAAGCACTATTCTCAAACTATTCTCACATTTTTCATAAGAATGATTTATAATAGAAACCAGCATAAAGAAACGACAAACAGGGGAGAAAGAATGAGCATTAAATTAATTGCACTAGACTTAGATAATACACTGATTACCAAAACCACGGATTTTTCAGAAAAAGATTTAGCGGCTATCGAAAAAGCAAGAGAGGCAGGCATATACGTCACGCTGGCCTCGGGGCGGGCATATCGATCTTTAAAAATATTTTTGGATCGATTGAAAATGGACACCTATAGCATCTCTACAGGTGGGGCCATTGTTTCTGACCAAAACAATAAGCGTCTGTACACTAAATTTGTAGAACCTAAAACAGCGGCCGATATTATTCGCTTTGCATATGACAACGATTATTATGCGCAAGTGTACCTAAACGATGATTTTGTTTTTTTCAAAGAAGGTAAAGAATCTGCGATGTACGAAAAAGCCACCAGTGTGCCCGGTATTTTTGACGAAACGCTGGTCCAGCAAACCGAAATTGAAACACCCAAAGTTTTGTTTATCGATGAACCGGCACGCATTGAAGCGTTGATACCGATCATCGAATCGCGTTTTCCAAACGTGAAGGCAGCACGTTCATTCCCGGAGTATTTGGAGATTAACCATACGGACTGCGGCAAAGGTTCGGCTTTGGCGGCGCTTGGAGACATGTTGGGTTTTAAGCAGGAAGAAATGATGGCAATCGGCGATAGCGAAATTGACGTATCTATGATAAAATATGCAGGAATCGGCGTGGCCATGGGTAACGCGCCTGAGCATATTCAAAAAGTCGCTGACTATGTAACTTTGGATGTGCTAGAATCTGGCGTTGCTCATGCTATCGAGAAATTTTGCTTCTAACGGAATTGCCGTTATTTGGACGGGAGATGGAAACGAGAAATGAAGAAATCACTTAATGTTGAGAGTTTTGCAAAGGCGCTGAAGCTGACGGCGGTATATAAAGCCAAGCGCGAGGAGATTGAGGTCAATACATCCGACCTTAACCGTCCGGGATTACAGATGTCCGGATTCTTTGAATACTTTGCAATTAATCGCATACAGCTTTTTGGCATGGTGGAGATGACCTACCTGGAGAGCCTTTCGGAAGATGTATTAACCGAGCGTATGGAGGAGTACTTTTCCTCGAATATTCCAATGGTACTGATCGGCAGGAATCTAAATCCGCCGCCCGAGATGATTGCGGCGACGCGTAAGTATGATGTACCCATGTACATGAGTGGCCTTACCACCACCAAGCTGGGGCATAAAACCACCGAGTATCTGGATATGTTTCTGGCGCCGTCCATATCGCGCCATGCGGGTCTGATGGACGTTTATGGTATTGGCATTATGATCACGGGTGAAAGCGGCGTGGGTAAATCGGAAACCGCTTTGGAGCTGGTTAAAAGGGGACATCGGCTGGTAGCCGACGATGTGGTGGACATCAAGAAAATCTCCGAGACCGAACTTTTGGGTAAAAGCCCGGATATTATCCGTCATATGATGGAGATTCGTGGTATGGGTATCATCGATGTCCGTGAGTTATACGGCGTGGGCGCGGTGATGACCGAAAAGACCATCGAGCTGGCTATCCATCTGGAACCCGGCGATTTTAAGGATATTGACCGCTTGGGTATGACCCAGCGGTATACCAACCTACTCAATGTCAAAATTCCTGAGATTGTGATTCCGGTTCGACCCGGTCGCAACCTTGCCATCATCATTGAAGTGGCGGCCATGAACTTTAGACTGAAATGCATGGGTCAAAACACACCCTGCATGTTGGATGAAAAGCTGGCCGAGATGATGAACGTGTACGAATAAAAGAAAATTTTTTAAGTATATAAAAAGGCCGCACCTTAAGAGGAGCGGCTTTGTTGTTTTTAAAAAAGGTTTATTCAACGGGATCCATTAAAAGCTTATCTTCTAAAATCTCCTCTAAGCGTTCCAGCTCAATCTCGGCGGCGGCGCGTTTGGCTCGGCCTTCGGATTGAATCCGCATGGTCTCGTCTATGGTCTCGATAAGGTCGGCGTTGACCTTCTGTAGGGTTTCAAGATCTACGATGCCGCGCTCGGCCTCGGTGGCTGTGCCGATGGTGTTTTCTTTCAAGAGCTCGGCGTTCTTAATCAAAAGCTCATTGGTGGTATCGGTCACTTCTTTTTGCAAAGTCAATGCGGCCTGCTGACGATAGAGCGAGATAGCGATAACAATTTGATTCTTCCAAAGCGGGATGGTATTCAAAATCGAAGATTGGATTTTTTCCACCAGCACTTGGTCGTTATGCTGTATCAAACGCAGTTGCGGTGCTGTCTGCACGGTAATCATTCGTGAAAGACGCAGGTCATGCACTTTCTTCTCAAAGCGATCCACCAGCTGTTTCATATCGTTATAGCTTTGTGCATCCATCTGATCGCCGCTGGCTTTGGCTTTTTCCTGCAGAGCGGGCAAGGTGTTTTCGCGTAAATCCGCAATCTTCATTTCACCGGCCGTGATGTAGTACTCAAGGTCCTTCATAAACAGCAGGTTCTTTTCGTGCAATGTGTCCAAAAGGCTGATGTCTTCAATCAGACCGGCTTTGGCGGCATCAAGATTTTCGATGATGCTGTCAATCTGTGTACCCAGCTTTTGGTAGCGCGCCATAAACCGATTAAAGCGGTTTTTCATATTGGAAAAGGCCTGCGCTAAAAAGCCCTTCTTGCCCGCGATATCGTCCACGTCCACGGCCTTGACCTTGACCATCAGCTCGCTCAAAACTTCGCCGACATAACCGCTCTCGCTGCTCTGTACGCGTTGAAGCACGCTGTCCGAGAACTCGGAGATTTCAGATTGGATATTGACTCCATACTGAACAACGGCTTCCGAATCGCTGACATCAATGGCGTTGGTTATGGTCTCGATTTTCTTTTTTTCCTCCGCTGATAGTTTATCAAACGGCTCTATTTCGTAATCTTCATTGGTAATCACAAGTTCGTTTTCCATTATCGTCTCCATTCTTAAATATGCTTCGTTAATTTCTTAAGTCAATTTTATCATATGGATATAGGTTTTGCCAATCATGCCCTATAAAATGTGTTATAATACCCAACAGTAAAACATACCAAAGCAAGGAGAACAAAGACTTCAATTATTCAATTTTTCCAGAAAGAATTATAACACTTGCGGAAGATAACGCAGCGCATCTGGCCAGAGTCCTGACCCAGTCGCGAGAAATCTATCGCGTACGTACTGCGGACGGCGAAATACTGGCGCGCGTCAGCGGTAAGTTTAGTTATTCGGTAGAAACACCGCTCGACTATCCGGTGGTCGGTGATTTTGTTGTACTCAGCGATGAGGATGCCGAGCAAGGCATCATCCAAAAGGTACTGCCACGAAGCAGCCTGTTTGTGCGTTCGGCCGCAGGCACGACAAAAGAGGCGCAAGCCGTGGGCGCCAACATTGATACTTGCTTTATCACCATGTCGCTAAATCAAGATTTTAACCTACGGCGCTTGGAGCGCTATCTGACCATTGCTTGGGACAGCGGAGCCACACCGGTGGTGGTGTTGACCAAGGCGGATTTAAGCGAAGATTTGGCAGATAAACAAAGCGAAGTAGAAAGCGTGGCATTGGGCGTGGATATTATCACCACGTCGGCGAAGGAAGGCGAGGGATTATCGGCATTAACGCCGTATCTGCAAACCGAAAAAACCGTGGTTTTCTTGGGCTCATCCGGGGTTGGCAAATCAACGCTGATCAATATGATATTAGGCGAAGCACGCATCAAGACCTCAGAAGTACGCGAGGACGACGACAAAGGAAGGCACACCACCACTGCGCGCAATTTGATTTATCTTGATAATGGCTGTGCGGTCATTGACACGCCGGGCATACGTGAGGTCGGCGTGGAGAGCGGGGACACCGCCCATAGCTTTGCTGACATTGAAGCGTTGGCGGCGATGTGCCGTTTTTCGGACTGCGGGCACGGAAGCGAACCGGGATGTGCAGTGAAAGCGGCTATCGCGGATGGCAGTCTGGACGCCAAGCGACTGGAGAGCTATATAAAACTGCAAAACGAAATGAGCTATGATGGTCTTTCGGCCAAACAAAGAGAGACCGCCAAGCTGGAGCGTATGATGGCGGAAGTGGGAGGCATGAAGGGTTATCGAAAGTTTGCTAAAAAAAGCAAGCAGGATCGATGACTTGAGGTATTAACCATAAAAAGGATAGATAACCAACAAGTGGCTGTGGTATAATAACGCATAAAAGGTAATGTGCAGCTTTAAAATAAGGAGACGAAATATGAAAAAAACTATTTCGCTAATGCTAACACTGCTGGTTGTTTTTTCACTAACAGCATGTGTTGCGCCTTTGACCAGTACGGACAGTGACACCCTGACCAGAGCACAGGAAAATGAAGGGGACGAACAGGTATACGAAACCGAAGACGAACAAGAGAGTGAAGAAGACTTTATAAGTGTCGCAGTAGAAACGACAGAATATACGACCGAAGAAATCACTATAATCGATGATGAAAACTGCAAAATGATTATAAACGGTTTTGACCCCGAGGGTTACTGGGGCTTTGAGGTATCGACGTTCCTTGAAAACAAAACAGATAAAACACTGATGTTTTCTTTGGAGGATGTATCGGTTAATGGCTATATGATCGATCCCTACTGGGCATGTGAACTTTCGGCAGGCAAAACGGAGAACGCGACGATCGATTTTAGTCCGGAAGGTTTTGAGCAATGCAATATTACAACAGCCGATGAAATTTGCTTTACCCTACGCGTTTTCGATTCTAACGACTGGACAGCAGATAATATCGTAGAAGAAACCTACACCATTTATACGACAGGATTGGATGCGGACAGCATTGTCGTACCGGAACGAACGATTGTAGATGGAGAGCAGGTCGTTGTGGATAATGACAGTTTTAGTTTTATCATTCAAAGTGTTGAAGTGGACGATTTTTGGGGATACACATTAAACTGCTTTATCGAGAACAAAACAGATATGACCTTAATGTTGGCTTGGGATGATGTGGCAGTGAATCGCCACAAGATAAACCCATTCTGGGCGGCTGAAGTGGCCCCAGGAAAAATGAAATATACGCAAATAAGTTTCAGTTTGGAAGAGTTAGCTAAAAACGGAATTATAAAAGTGAAAGAGATAGAATATCTCTTGTACGTATTTGACACAACTATCTGGACCGAGGGTTATATCTATGATGAAGTATTGACTTATCAACCCTAAAATTTAAAAAACATATAAAAAAACGGTCGAATATCACGGCCGTTTTTTATTATGTATTATTGTTTCTTTGCGCGTTTGGTGCCTGTCCAAAACAGACGGATGATGGAGACCAGGCCCTTGATGATGGGGTTTTCGATATAGCGACGGACTTTAATGAACTCTTTTCGGATTTCGATATTCTGCGGGCACATCCGCTCGCACGCGCCACAATCAATGCACTTGCTGGTCCAAGAGGGATTTTGAGTAAAACCCACTTCGGCTGCGTAATCGTAAAGCGCCATGACATTACCAAACAACGAAAGCGAGTTTAGCGAATGAAAGGCGGCAGGAATATTGATGCCGGCAGGGCAGGGCAAGCAGTACCGACAGCCGGTGCACCTCACCTGTAAAAGCCGACGATATTCGTCTTTTACCTTTTGGATGGTTATAAGCTCTGCATCCGTCAAAGCCTCTGGTTTGGCTTCGCTCGCTGCAGCCAGGTTTTCTTTGATATGCGCATCCTCATTCATGCCGCTTAAAACCACCGTGACGTTTGGGTTGTTCCATATCCATCGCAACGCCCAGTCTGCGGGGGAGCGCTTAATGGGTGCGCTGTCCCAAATGGCTTGAACCGTTTTGGGGATTTTTCCAACCAGAATACCACCGCGTAAAGGTTCCATGATGATAACGCCCATATTCTTTTCTGCGGCATAATCGATGCCCTCGGCTCCGGCCTGGAAGTGTTCGTCCAACAGGTTGTATTGCACTTGGGTAAAATCCCAAGGGTACTCATCGCAAATGGTTTTAAACTCATCCAAAGGGCCATGAAAAGAAAAACCCATATGGGTGATTTGGCCGCTTTCCTTGATTTTTTTCATAAAATCGATGATGCCCAGCGCCTTCATGCGCGCCCAAAGGCTGCCGTTCAGCGCATGCAACAGATAAAAATCAATATGGTCTGTGTTGAGACGTTCCAAATGTTTATCGAAATACTTTTGAATCTGCTCTTCTTTTGTGATTAGCATGCAAGGCAGTTTGGTGGCGATCTGCACCTTTTCTCGGTAGCCGTCGGTCAAAACATGCTCACCTAAAAAACGCTCGGAAGCGCCCATGTGGTATATGTAGGCGGTATCTAGATAGTTAAGGCCCTGATCGATGGCGCCGCGCACTTGCGCTTTGGCCTTGTTTTTGTCTATGGTGCCGGCGGGGGTGGTGGGGAAGCGCATACAGCCATAACCCAAAATAGACAGCGCAGGTTTTCCACCGGGAAGGGAACGATATAACATATATTAATAGGTCCTATTCTTTCTATTCTTTTGAATCTTCACTCTTGTCGGCTTCTATGTTGCTTTTGCGTTGCTTTTTTACTTCAAAGAAGGAAAGCACAAGCGACAAAATCAAAAAAGTGCTGGCGGCAAAGGCAAAGGGACGTGCTTGATCGAATGGGCAGACACCAGCGGGCAGTGTCATGCGCGTGGATAGGAAACTGTAGATATAATAGATAAATAGTAGTAGTCCAATAACAAATGCAATATTGGATAGAATACTGATGGTGTTTTTCTTTTTTTTCATGGTTTTTCCCCTTGGTTTAATTTTGACCAATCTTAGCTTTTTGTATCATGTCCTTTTCACAAGCATCAATCATCTTTATGTTGGGGGCGATGATATAAAAACAAAGGGTGACGCTCCTTTCGGGCAGTTCTGATGCATATATTCTGCCACAAACGGCGAGATTTTTAAAGTCCTTTTGCGTATTTAGGCGTTTCGGACTGCCGTATTGGTAATAGGCGTTTTGAAAATCGGATACGCGGTGCAGTGGAGATTGGGTGAGGATTTGGGCATCGATTACGACAAAATCGTATCCATTGATGGTCGTTGTCCCGTTGCCGGTTACGCGGTAATCAAAGCTCGGTGACGGTGAACCCAGGCTTTTTAGCACCAGAACGTTCATGTCATATTCAAAAACGGTTGCCATTTCTTCGATGTTCAGCTCACCACTATCAGTATAACCATATACAGTTCCGTCATGTGATTTGATGACATATGCGCCATAGAAGGCCGCATGGTAATCGCTGGAGGGGTCATAGAAGGACGAACAGCCATAGGCGGAGTCGAATGCACCAAAGTTGTAGAGGATGGTTAAATCCACCGAACGGTCAACGTATGCGCCGAACTGGTCAGCGTTGAAGGTGATGACGAAGGGATACCAGTCCTTTTCGGAGGTGGAAAGCCCACCGGGGAGCGATATGGAGATGTCTTCCGCCTCTAATACGGAAGCACGTTTTTCGGCGGCCGAGTAGACGCTCATGACGGCCAACGAACGAAGGAAAGGAAAAGAAAGGGTCATGCCGATGATGAGAGCAAAGGCAACAAGCACAATTAACCAACGCTTTTTTTTCATTCGATACACCTCAATTAAAAAAAGACTATCCGTATAAACAGATAGTCTTGATGATTTATTATAGTTTATGCGCCTTGCTCCTGCAAGTCTTCACCCAAGAACTGGGCGTTATATAGGTCGGCATAGAAACCGTCCTTTGCCATAAGCTCACTGTGGTTGCCCTGTTCCACCACTTCGCCTTCGTTCATCACCAGGATGGTGTCGGCGTTGCGGATGGTGGACAAGCGGTGCGCGATGACGAAATTGGTTCGGCCTTCCATCAGCGCAATCATGCCCTGTTGGATATAAGCCTCGGTACGCGTATCGACGCTGGAGGTCGCTTCGTCCAAAATCAGTATCTTCGGGTCGGCTAGTAAAGCACGTGCGATGGTCAAAAGCTGCTTTTGGCCTTGGCTGATGTTGGTGGCTTCCTCGTTTAGCATGGTGTCATAACCAAGCGGCAGACGGCGAATGAACCGATCGGCACGCGCCATTTTTGATGCGGCCACAATCTCGGTCTCTGAAGCGCCTTCTTTGCCATAAGCGATGTTGTCTCGGATGGTACCGTTAAACAGCCATGTATCCTGTAAAACCATGCCAAAGTTTTGTCTTAGCGCATGGCGGGAAATATCTTTCGTATTCTGGTTGTCCAGAAGAATTTCGCCCTTATCCACGTCATAAAAACGCATCAGCAGGTTGACCAGCGTGGTTTTTCCGGCACCGGTCGGGCCGACAATGGCCACCACCTGACCGGGCTTAACATCTAAGCTGAGTTTTTTGATGACAGTGACGTCCTCTTTGTAGCCAAACGAGATGTCTTTGAACGCCACGCCGCCTTTAATGTTGGTGGTCGCATCGTCGGATTTGGCGGTAATCACTTCTTCGTCTTCGTCCATAATCTCGTATACCCGCTCGGCCGCCGCGATGGTGGACTGCAATACATTGGCAATCTGTGCCACCTGTGCGATGGGTTGTGAGAAGGAACGCGAGTATTGGATAAACGCCTGGACATCACCGACGCTGATACCGCGTTTGATGGCCATCACGCCGCCAATCACGCAGACCAGAACATAGGAGAAGTTGTTGACAAGGTTCATGAGGGGCATCATGATGCCGCCCATAAACTGCGCTTTCCAACCGACCTGAT
>JBFLKV010000294.1:0-3817 GCA_040883365.1 Eubacteriales bacterium | reverse complement strand
GAGCGAATGATACAGCCCCCGCGCCACATCAGCGCAATCCCGCCATAATTCAAATCCCAGCCGTAGGTATCAGCCGCTGCTCTTAACAGCGCATATCCTTGCGCATAGGAGATGATTTTGGCCGCAAACACCGCTTGTCTTAAGCGCTCAAGGAAAACGGCCGTATCGCCGCTAAACGTCGGCTCAGGGCTTTTCAGCACCTCTGCCGCCGCCACACGCTCCTCCTTTTGTGCCGAGATAGCGCGCGCAAAAACCGCCTCGCTGATCAGCGTCAGCGGGACGCCATGATCAAGTGCCGCTTCGCTGGTCCATTTCCCGGTGCCCTTCTGACCTGCGGCGTCTAAAATCTTGTCCAGCACGGGCTCACCGTCATCGTCCTTTTTCGCCATAATATCGCGTGTGATTTCAATAAGATAACTATCAAGGTCGCCTTTGTTCCATTCGCTATATACCGCATGCATTTCATCCGCCGAAAGCTTCAGATAAGTTTTCATCAAATGATAACTCTCCGCGATAATCTGCATATCGCCATATTCAATGCCGTTATGCACCATCTTCACAAAGTGCCCGGCACCATCGCTCCCTACCCAATCACAGCAGGGAGATCCATCCTCCACTTTGGCTGCAATGCTCTGGAAAATAGGTTTAACCGCTTCCCACGCTTGGTCGGAGCCGCCCGGCATAATAGAAGGGCCGTTCAGCGCACCTTCCTCGCCGCCGGAAACGCCCGCACCAATATAGTAAAGGCCTTGGCTCTCCACAAACTTCGTTCTTCGTATCGTATCCGGGAAATGCGAGTTTCCGCCATCGATGATGATATCTCCCTTTTCCAAATGCGGTATCAGCTGCTCAATAATCGCATCCACCGGCGCTCCCGCTTTGACCATCAGCATCACTTTGCGTGGCTTTTCCAAGCTCGCCACTAGCGCTTCAATGCTGTGTGTGCCAATGATGGTTTTGCCTTTGGCTCGTCCTTCGACAAAATCATCCACCTTTTTTGTGGTCCGGTTGTATACCGCCACTGTAAACCCTTTACTGGCCATATTCATGACCAGATTCTCGCCCATAACCGCAAGGCCAATAAGGCCAATATCCGCTCTTTTCATCTGTCCTAACGCCTGCCTTTTTTCGTGTTTCATCCTTGATCGCTAACCTTTCAGTGCCTTCTCTATTTTCTTCTTCAAGCTCTCCGGCTTCTTTATGGAAAGGTAGCGATCCAATATTTCCCCGTCTTTTCCAACTAAGAACTTTTCAAAGTTCCATTTAATCGGTTTCCCTTTTCTCTTGGGGCTGTTATCAATCAAATACGCATATAGTGGATGACGGTTCTCACCGTTGACATCAATCTTTGCATTCATCGGGAAACTCACGCCATAGTTCACCTGGCAAAATGACAAAATCTCGCTCTCCGTGCCCGGATCCTGCTGCGCAAACTGATTACATGGAAAGCCTAGTATCACTAAGCCTTCCTCTTTATATTCGCTATATAGTGCTTCTAAGCCCTCAAACTGTGGAGTAAACCCGCACTTTGATGCGGTATTGACGATGAGAAGAACACGCCCCTCATAGTCGCCAATATCCACAGATTTACCTGCCATATCTTTAAAGGTAATACCTGATTTAAATATATTCATTTTTTCACCTTAATTTATAAGCCTTCCTTATATAACTACACTTTTTTATGTAGAAACAATGATATTTCGGCCGCCAACTGCAATGCGATAGCCGCCGATACTGTATAGATCACCAATGGATAACCGGAGTCAAATCCGTTGGGCGAAATATGCTTGATGTAGATACCTGCAAATGCCCAAAGAATCACCAGCCCATAGGCCCAATCACGAAAACGCAATGTTGTGGCGGCACCGATAACCAACGCGGCAACCAAAGCCACACCCATCCATATAGTCTCGTTTACGCCAAATCCGTTCCAGCCGATATCCACAAGAAACGTCGTAACGTTTGCAATGGCCGCAACCGTAATCCATCCAAAATAGACACTAAACGGCAAACGAACAAAGATCTTTTCGGCCGTTGAAAGATTCAGTTTTTGAATCCGTACATAGCCAATCATCAAAAAAACAAGAATCGTTACCATCAACGCGAGTGATAGCGGGATGATTTGATAGTGCCAGCTGAATATCCAAGCTGTATTGGCCAACGACGAAATGATAAAAGGTATGCTCGCACGTTTCGCCGCCTCGAATCCGCCTTTTTTACCAAAAGCACCAAGCGAATACAGAACGAAAAGCAAAAGCAGAAAATAGATGACACCCCAAATGGAAAACGTTATTCCCGCTGGTGCAAAAAGGTTCGGATATGCATCTGAGACCTCGCCGGTATTGACGCCCGCAATCGGTAAAATATTAGCCAGTGCATTTATGGTGACCACCATGATAAAGGCTAAAAAATTCATGATGCCCAGAATTCTTCTTTTTGTGTCTTTCATGTGATTCTCCTTACTCCGTAATGGATCATGTTTTTTTGGGTGCCTTCGTCTCTAATCTGTGAATGTTCATTTACATTATAACACTTCACTTCGCGGGCTTGTGTGACTTTCACACATGCACGATTCACATACGTAGACTCATCGGCTACCTTTCTCGTTGCTGCTTAATTATATTTAAACAATTTTCTTATGTTTATAACGTAAAAGCGCATTGCCTTTCGGATGGTCTTTTCCCACTGCTTTCCCTATAAATCCTCCGATTTACACAATCCCCCATAATTTAAACATAGTCTCCTGTTATAATACATATAAATTTTCATATTGAGTGAGGAGATAGGCTATGAAGCCAAAGAACATTTTTACGCAACGTCGGGCCATTCGTTATTTCGATAGCAAAAAGAATTTACCTTCGAAACGTCTAGAAGAGATCATCGATCTGGCCGTTTTGGCTCCTTCGGCTTTCAATCTTCAACCTTGGGATATTATCGCGGTGAGAAGCAAAAACGCCAAACAGCTTTTATCGAGTCTTTCCGGCGAACAGCAAAAAATCCTGGACGCTCCCGTGACGCTTATTCTCGTCGGCAATCGAGAAGGATATGCCATTGAAAATCCCGTCTGGGAAGAAGCCCGTGCGCGCTTCAAAAGCGCCGCTGGATATGATGCGGCCGTTCAAACGGCTCAGTCGCTGTACGGTGCCAGCCCAGAGAGAAAAACCAAATTTGCCGAATCCAATGTTGGCCTTTTGGCCATGTCCATCATGTATGCGGCGAGTTTTTTAGGTGTCGCGTCCCATCCCATGAGCGCCATTGACTTTGATGGCGTTAAAAAGGCATTTGGTATCGCTGAGGGTAAGAGCGTGGTTATGCTGATTGCGCTTGGCTATGAAGACACAAAAAAAGCGCTCGCTTCCCGCCGACCCAGACGCCGCTATGCCGACATCGTGACCGAAGTATAATCCTAAGCTAAAAACCTTTAAGAAAAAAAGATCAGCTCATTTAGCTGATCCTCTTTTCATTATATACAAATGACTTGAGTGCGTATCCATTGGGTGTGCATTTAAATTCGTGTACCCATATATTGTTCATCTCTTGTTTTACGCTTTTTCCAAAGCAAGAAGGTCACTGTCATGCCCCCTAACAAAATAATAATCGCTATGATAACCTGAACGGCTGCAACCTCTTTTTTGTCCGCCATTACACCTTCGGGTAGCTGCTCATCTTCGATTGTCTCAATCTCACCACCACTGTTCCCCGCTTGGCTGACGGGCGCTATATTGCCGGCCGAACCGCTCGGTGTCGGTGAAGCCGTTGCTTCGGGTGCTGCAGTGCCATTCCCTGCATTTTCAGATGATGCCACAAACCGCCTTGT
>JBFLKV010000293.1:0-3613 GCA_040883365.1 Eubacteriales bacterium | reverse complement strand
TAGGGCATCATCGAATTATGCATGACGTCCTGCATGGAGACGAGTGATATTCTTTTGTCTTGACCTTTAGGCTCTTTCAACGATCATCACCTCCATATCCGCGTCGCTCGCCATTTCGTTAAAGTTGACATTATTAGCGATATATTCTTTACGTGATTCTGCATTATCACCCATCAAAACACTGACCATGGTTTCGGCTTCGGCCGCATCTTCAATGGTCACTTGCAGAAGCGCTCGGCTTTCAGGACGCATTGTGGTTTCCCAAAGCTGTTCGGGGTTCATCTCGCCAAGTCCCTTATATCGCTGTATCTTATAGCCTTTGCCGATTTCCTCGGCGGCTGTTTTCATCTCTTCTTCGGTGTAGCAATAGGTGCTCTTTGCACCCTTATACACTTTATAAAGCGGTGGTTGTCCGATAAATATATGTCCATTGGTAATCATTTCTCGGAAATATCTAAAAAAGAACGTCAACAGTATTGCACGGATATGCGCGCCGTCTTGGTCGGCATCAGAAAGAATAATCACCTTGTCATATTTCAGTGATTTTTCATCATAGGCCGAGTCAAAGCCCGCGCCCAGTGCGGTGATGATGCTTCTAAATTCCTCGTTATTCATCACCTGGTCGATGCGCTTTTTCTCCACGTTCAAGGGCTTGCCACGCAACGGCAAAATGGCCTGAAAGCGACGATCGCGCCCTTGCTTGGCACTACCGCCAGCAGAATCGCCCTCCACCAAAAACAGCTCATTTTCACGTGCGTTTTTGCCTGAACATGAGGATAGCTTACCCACCAAGGGGGCACCTTCCAGTTTGTTCTTCTGGCGTTCCAGATTTTTGGCTTTTCGTGCGGCTTCGCGCACCTTGGCCGCTTTATTGGCTTTTTCCAAAAGGTCAGAAGCTAATTTGGCGTTATTTAAGTCCGCCAAATACATAGCCAATTGCTCGGACACCACGGCTTCCACAGCGGTTCTGGCCTCGGTGTTGCCAAGCTTTGTTTTGGTCTGACCCTCAAATTGCACGTTTTTCATTTTCAGCGAAATCACAGCACAAAGCCCTTCGCGGTAATCTTCGCCCGAAAGCCCCGGACCTTTTTCCTTTATGACCCCGGCTTGTCTGGCAAAATCGTTCATCACCTTAGTCAGCGCCGATTTAAAACCGGTCTCATGCGTGCCGCCCTCTGGCGTTGGAATGTTGTTAACAAAGCTAAATACGCCCTCGTTATAGCTATTATTAAACTGCATAGCCACCGCAATCTCAACGCCGTCCTTTTTGCCTTCAATCAAAATCGGTGTTTCGTGAATCGACGTTTTATCTTTGTTGATAAACTTAACAAAATCAACAATGCCGCCCTGAAAACTAAATTGCTGAGATTTATATTTTCCTTCTTCTCGTACCCGTTCATCGGTCAATGTAATCTTAACGGTTTTGGTTAAAAAGGCGAGTTCGCGCAGGCGCTTGGCGACTTTGTCAAAGCTAAGCGACAAAGTTTCAAACACACGCTTGTCCGGCATATAAGTGATGACCGTTCCCTTTTTTCGTACCTGACCCACTTCGCTCAAGGGTGATTTGGGTCTTCCGGATTGAATCTTGCCTTTACTGTCTTTATAGGAGTGATACTCCTGATGATACTGTTTGCCACCCGTGAAAACGTCCACGGTCAGCCAGCTGGAAAGCGCATTGACAACGCTGGCCCCCACACCGTGCAGACCGCCCGAATACTCATAATTGGCATTATCAAACTTGCCGCCCGCATGCAATTGTGTAAAAACCACTTCCACGCCCGAAACCTTTAGTTCAGGATGCAACCCCACAGGAATACCGCGCCCGTTATCCTCCACGGTAACGGAATTATCCTTATGAATCGTCACGGTAACGCGGTCCCCATGACCGTTCGCCGCTTCGTCGATCGCGTTGTCCACAATCTCCCAAAGCATATGGTGTAAACCACGCGAACCCGTGGACCCAATATACATTCCTGGACGTCTACGCACTGCGTCCAAGCCTTTTAGCACCTGAATATCACTGGCGCTGTAACCTTTTGCCATGTATAAAACCCCTTTAATCTAGAATCAAAACTTTGTTCGTTTGTTTTTGTTATTATATCAGATTTACGCCCTATTTACAAACGCTTGTTCGTTTAAAAGTGGCTATTAACCAACAAATCGCATTATAGCACATCTTTTAAGTGAAATATATAAATTTTATTATGATTCAAAAAAGCGTACGAGACGAGAAAAATTATCAGCTAACGCATCATAGTTTGCATAGTTATTGGCATATACTTCTATTATCATGCCACCCTGATAATCAATCGACTTTAACTTTGTTTTTAAAGCAGAGAAATCGAGCTGTCCTTCGAAAGGCAGTCTCGGAATAATGCCTTTGTTTTCGTCTTCGGAGTAATCACACATATGAATATTGATCAACCGACCGTCCATCGCATCGATATAATCTAGCAAGGGTAATTTTGACTGCGCAGCTTGTTTGATATCCAAAGTGTAATAAAGATTGTCGGTGGCAAGATGCGGTTTTAGCAGTTGTGCAAATTCTGGTTTTGCATACCAGCACCAGTGTACGGTTTCATAAGTAAACTTAACGCCGTATGTTTTGGCCATTTCTGCCGCCTGAGAGACCATTTGACCTGTATAAGCGTAATCAATCTTCAGCTTACGCGCGATTTTGATATTGGCCGGTCCATGAAACACATATACCCCAGCTTCTAGAATCGCAGCGGCTTCCAACACACGTTTATAAGTGTCGTATGCCTCTTCTCGCTGTCTGTCATGCGCAGAAAACATTTGCGGTTCAAATTGGGTCGTTAACGCATGTACCGAGAATATATTGACGCCATAATCATCCGCCCGTTTTTTAAGCTCCCGAACAAATGCCGGGTCGTATTCTTTGGCTGCCGAAAAAAACACTTCGGCGTTCTTTATACCCATCCGCCCAATTTCGCTCATCGCGTCTTCGGTATATTCTCTTAAAAAAAAGCAAGCCGTTGACATGCCAAATTTCATATCATCATTCCTTTTTTTCCTTATCCAAAAGTGAAGTCTCGACACCCGTCAATGCTTTCAGTCGATCACGCAAAACGTAGATACAATCGGTTTCCCTAGCAAATCCGCGCACGATATCCTCGGCCATGGTCTTACAGGTCGGCGATCCGCATGCGCCACAATCCAAACCGGGCAGTCGCTCTTCAATCGCTTCCATCTCTTTCATCATGGCCATCGCCGTTTCCATATCGTCATTCAGACGGCTGACGGTCACTGGCATAATCGGCGCATCAAACAGCATCGCTTCAAATTCAGCATCGTTAAATTCGTAAATCACGTCTTTTTCTTGATCAGCATTCATTTTTTTATATATGCGTTGAATGTTGTTTTTGGCAACATAGCAGTTCTCAAAAGTCAGAGGTCCGCCCACGCATCCCCCCACGCAAGACAGCGCTTCAAGATACTCCAAATCGGGCATCTTATCGTTTTCAATTTCCTCTAAGACTTTGATAACATTATGGATGCCGTCTACCGCCAAAAATCGCTCAATACCCAGTGCTTCGGCTTCGCCGCCCGTGTTGGCCCAGCCCACACCGAATGCAGACGCAAATGATCGTTT
>JBFLKV010000292.1:0-13083 GCA_040883365.1 Eubacteriales bacterium | reverse complement strand
CTTAGGCTTCAACTCCCGTAGTGTCTGCTATGCAAAAATAAAAAGGGCACATAACATGTGCCCATTCCATTTTTGGTGGAGGCGAGGGGAGTTGAACTCCTTATCGTATTTCTATTTTTTTCCACCATATTTTAGTGTCTTTCTAGACCTTAAAAAAACCTTCAAAAATACACGGTTTATAAAATCCAAGGAGAAACCAACCATAATTTGATTAGTTTCATAATGTTGTAAGCTTGAATCATTTTTCTACCATTTTTTCTACCAAACTTTTTATGGTAGATTCTTCTCTAAATCAACTTTAAAATTGTAGTTAGTTTAATACTCTTTATCTGAATTAATTCCCAAAAATAATTTACCATATTTATTTTCTATTAACTTTTTACTTCTCCATTGGTATATGTTATACTTTTTATCATGTTATATTATTAGGAGTACTGTTTATGAGTAAAAAACTATCAATAACTTCGTTTATAGTGTCTTTGGGTTTTCTCGCATTAGGGTTATACAAAATGTTTGTTTATTCAAATCCCGAAAGTTTTATTTTATCTTCAAAAAACGCTTATGTTGGGGGAGATGCTTACAATTACATTATCAACGCTAACTATGCCACATCTTTTTTTGTTTTGGCTATTGGCTTTACAATTTTAGGGGGGCTGTTTCTAATCAATCACACCGTATCAAAATATTCTCGCCTTTTACTAATAAAAATAAGTAGAGAGACAAAAAACAAATCATAAATTATTAAATACTGCTGAACAAATTTCAGCACGGATATCCTCCCTAACGATAGGAATTTTAAATGGCTAATTACTTTAAATATCAAGATAAACCAAAGCAAATCAGAAATATGCTTTACGCTAGAGACAAGAAGCAAGAAGAACAGGAAAAGAGCCGAAGAGAAAAAGCATCAAAAAATGAATGTTCTCCAATTCATCATCCAGTTGCTAATCTATCTCAAAGCAATAAAGATTTGTTTAAAAAATGGGCTGAAGAAAATATTATTCAGCTTGATGCTTTTGTGTATGAGGGTAGCTCAAACTTTATAAGACGAAGATATAATAAAGTTGTTCACAGCCACAACCATATTAATGCAGATAACATTAAAGCAGTTATGATTGAATTGGGTTATAAAATACAAGATGAATCAAAAACAAATTTAATGTTTAACGCAATAGTTAAATAGAGCACCTCATTGTGAGCAGTTTAAAACCTTAAGATATTTATAAATCGAAGTTCTACTAAGGTCACTTAGCCTAGCAAATTCAGATAAATTAATTCTTCTATTTTTGTACTGAGGGTAATATTTATAAAATATATTTGGGATAGTATTTGCATTTGTTTTTGGTCTGCCTATTGTTTTGCCTTTTGCTATTGCATTTTTCATTCCACTCTTTACTCGTTGTCTAATCATATTGCGCTCCAACTCACTAAACACGCCTGCTATTTGCAAAAACGCTTTCGTCATAGGGTCAAGGTCACCATTTGTGCAATCTATAGTTATACTGTCTTTGATCACCAATTTAAGTTGTCTATTTTTAATTAAATCAATTAAATCACAAAGTTGTTTTGTGCTTCGTGTTATTCTAGAAACTTCTGTGCAAACAATAATATCTTTCTCTTTGATTGTATATAGTAGTTTGCCTAACTCTTTGCGTTCTAAATCTGTTCCGCTAGCATATTCCAAAAAAATAGTTTCATCTACCGCACCTAAGCTTTTTAATTCTGTAACCTGCCTACCAATATCTTGTCTACTCTCACTCGTAGAACATCTCGCATATCCATAAATCATAGCACACCTCCAACAGTTTGAATCCATTATACTATTTATAATTGATGTTGTCCACAAAATGGTTTCTTATATTTCGTGAACATTATATGTTATAAAGTCACCTTATTTCAGCATCTTTCTGGCATTAAAAAAGTGTTCACAAAAACATTTGTTTTTTTGAACACCATTGTGTGGATAGATGTGCTATGGCGTTTGCTATCAAGCACATGCCATAAAATATTGTAAATACACCCCTTTTCTCGACTCTCGGTGTAACAAGTCGGCGTTTCTGGATGTATTTGCCTATATAAAGGCTATATTGCACATTACAGCACTTTAATCCTTATCTGTAATAATGCTATGGAGTATTTTTCTTTTTCGCTCTATTAGGTCAATAGGATTTGCCAACCTATCTATATTCCACTTGGATGGAATGGGTACTGGGGTAATCCCAAGACTTTTTATAATTTTTTCGTAATATTTAGTAAAACTGTTTTTAACTTTTGTATAAGTACCAGATTGCTGTCCTACTAACTTTGAGTAGCTTCCATACTTCTTTATTAGATTCTCTTTTAACTTATCGGATAGTTCACTTCCAACAATAATATTCTTAGTCACCTTGAAAGAGCATAGTTCCCCATCCCCAAAAAAATACTTTACTTTTCTTGAAATCAAGTCATAAGCAAAATTCAAGCATTTATATTCTTTAAATCTCTTCGATAGCCCATAGCTTTTCCTTAGTTGATGAAGTACCTGGCTCCCTAATTGAACCTCTAGTCGTAATACACCTTTAGACTCTTCAACACTTTTTTTCTGCAATTCAATACCTTCGCTAGTATACCCTCGCTTGCTTTCCTTGCTAAGCTGGTTGTGCTTGTTATAAAAATTAATTGTGGAACCCGTTCTTGTATTCTTCTCATATTTATTATTTGGCTTAATATACAAGCTTGAATGAAATTCTTTTTTTTCTTCGAAAACGAAATTCTTATATCTGCTGTCACCTTTAATTATATAAAGCAGATTAAGCATTTTTATATACGCTTCAACCATAGTCTGGTCGCCCACATCACAATTTATACAAAACTCAATATATGTAACATCAAAATCATCAAGGCAAAAATCAATTGCGCACATTGTCTTATTAAAAAAAGCTTTTTTTATGTTATTTTCAACAGTATTAAATATCTCTTCTAAAGGTAATCCGGTATCAATAACTAAATCATCAAAGTTTTTTACTCTGCCAATATCGTTCTTAAAAAATCCAATTATTCTGCCATTGATTATTAATTGACATGATGATGGAAAGTACCAGATATATACTCTATTAATAACTTTATAATAGAAAACGCTATTACTTTTCGATGAATAACCAGTTTTGAACTTGTTTTCAAAAAATACATCACTTGAAATATCAGCATACTTTGCAAGTTTTATCTTATCTATCATTGTGTAATTCTCCAAAAGGTTAATTCAAAACAGCATACATATTAAGTACCAAGAATTTGGTTGGTTTAATTACCATATAATGTTATTTATCTCTTATGATATAATACTCTATTATAGAAACAATCAATCATTTAATGCTTTTGCAATTGTGTTCGTTGCATCTGGATTATTCTTTCTAATTATGTGTGTGTAAATATCTAAAGTCGTAGAGGGGCGAGAATGACCCGCCAGTCTTGAAACTTCAGCAATATCTACTCCTTGGTTAATGGCAATTGAAATAAATGTATGTCTTAAATTGTGCAGTGTTATTTCTTCTAAATTGTTTTTTGCAATAAAGTTTGAAAATATTTCACTTATATAATTTGGTCGATATGCTCTTCCATTATCCCAGCGAACAATATAATTCGAATTTGTGTACTTACCCATATAGTACCTTTTATTCCTATCTTGCTTACTTTTTTCTTTTAAAAGAGCGTCCATTAATTCCTCACAGATAGGAATATCTCTATTGCTTTGTTCTGTTTTAGGTGCTTTAATAATTATCTTAGAATTTGCTTGTGTTCTTGCGCTCCTAATATGTAAAAGCCTTCGTTCAAAATCTACATTATCCCAAGTCAATCCCAACATTTCACTGCGCCTTAATCCTGCATACAATAAAATATCTATAACTATTTCCAATCTTGTATCCCTTGATAGTTTTATTAATTCTTTTGCTTGTTCAATCGAATAAACGTTTGCTTCTTTTTTCTTAGTCTTAGGTGCTTTTACTTTGTCTGCTGGATTTGTAGCTAATAAATCCTCAAAAACTGCATTTTTCAGAACTTGCTTTAGTAAATCATAATGCTTCCTAAGTGTGTTGTTACTAATCATTTTTTCTTTAAATTTATAGGCTTTATATTCATTTATGCTTCTTGCATTAATATCCTGTAATTTTGTCTTTTTGAAGTACGGGATAAGATGATTATAGATAATATTTCTATAGCCATTACATGTGGTTTCTTCATGGTTATTTAGTGCAATAGTCTTATACCAATAATTCAGATATGATTCTAAAGTGTCATCAACGGGAATGATAGCTGTTTTTTTATCTATATCCACTAAATGAGCTCTCAAAATCTTTCTCGCTTCAGCTAAGCTCTTACACGTTTTTGTCGATTTTACATTTTCACTAGTCTTTAAATTTTTCCCATAATTTAAAGTAACATAGTATCTTTTTCTCACATCATCATAAGCAATGTTTTTCTCTACGGTCATTCTCGACATATCCATCACCTCACTTCATCATACTCTTGTTTCCTAATAATTACAATATATTTCCACCAATTTTTCTACCAAATTATATAATAAAACAAAAAAGCCCTATATTATGGGCTTTTTCTTAATGTTTCTTGGTGGAGGCGAGGGGAGTTGAACCCCTGTCCGAGAATCTCCAAAAGGGAGTTTCTACGTGCGTAGTGTACGGTTTAAATTTCCGATCAAGTACGCCCGCACACGGGCTTACCTGACCGTAAGCTTCATAAAGTCGTTATCTGCCGCAAAGCTTAGGCAAATACGTACCCCACGGTCATTGACGTCTCAACCGCTGTCGTGGGATGCAGCAAATGAGACGAAGCAGGTCAGCTTTAAGCTGCTGCTAAAGTAAGTTCAGAATTATCTGCACTTAAAATTAGGTCCGGCTTTTTTACACAGCCTCCGGAACTGTGGCACGCTTCTCCAATCCGACAAAATCCCCGTCGAAAGCCACGTACGCCCCCATATTCAGTTTTTATATATGATCTAACGGTACTCACGCACCGCTTTATCCATCTTGCGTTTAACGTCCCTTTCCTTTTCGGTATGACGCTTATCATACAGCTTCTTACCGCGGCAAAGTCCGATTTCCACTTTCACCAATCCCCGCTTCAAATACAGCCTAAGCGGAATCAGCGTATAGCCCTTCTGGTGCGTTTTCTCGTCCAGCTTTTTAATCTCTTTTTTATGGAGCAAAAGCTTGCGCGTCCGCACCGGATCGCCGTTTTGGATATTCCCCTTCTCGTATGGGCTGATGTGCATCGCCATCAGCATGCATTCGCCATTAATCACACGAACAAACGAATCAGCAAAGCTGACCTTTCCAAGACGAATGGACTTAACTTCGGTACCCGAAAGCGCAATACCCGCTTCCAGCTTCTCTTCTATGATGTATTCGTGCCAAGCCTTTCGGTTGGTCGCCAGCACTTTCACGTTCTCTGCCATCGTCCCTTGCTCCATCTTCCCACGTCAGCGGGAAATCATTATACCATACTATTTTGCAATATCAAACTCTATCCGAGTTTCTCGTATATCCACATTTCTAATGGTTACTTTTATCTCATCGCCCAGGCTAATTTTCTTTCGTGTACGCTCGCCCACCACGCAGAACATCTTATCCACATAGGTATAATAATCGTCCTTAAGGTTGGCCAGCGGTAAAACGCCTTCGACGGTGTTGTCCAGTTCAACAAAAATCGCACCATTGGTTACGCCGCTCACCACGCCGATAAAGGTCTCGCCCACTCGGGTCTTCATGAACTCACATTTTTTCATATCCTCAACCGCGCGTTCGGCTTCCATCGCTTTTCGTTCCATCATACTGCTCTGCACAGATGTTTCCTTGGTTTCATCCCGCAATGCGTCCATATCCTGCTTGGCTATATTCCCGGTAACGGTGTCTTTGATAATTCGATGGATCGTAAAATCCGGATACCGGCGAATGGGGGATGTAAAGTGGCAGTAGTGCTTAAACGCCAAGCCAAAGTGCCCTAAGTTCTCAGGCCGATATTCGGCTTTTTTCAAACTCCTCAACATCACCTGATTTACAATATTCTCATGTGGCTGTCCTTTAATCGCCTTTAATACCTGTTGCAACTCTTTCGGGTGGAAATCCCCGTTAACCCCTTTCAGCTTAAACCCAAAGTTGGATAAAAAGTATGCAAACTCCTGAAGCTTTTCGCTGTCCGGCGTTTCATGCACCCGGTAAACAAAGGGCAGTTCCCGCCAGAAAAAGTCCTCGGCCACCGTGCGGTTAGCGGTCAACATAAATTCTTCAATCAATCTTTCGGCCACACCCCGCTCACGCGGTACAATCTCGGTCACCTTACCGTTTTCATCGGTCATGATATGTGATTCCTCAATATCAAAGTCGATGCTGCCCTGCTTTTCGCGCTTTTCACGCAGGATGGCAGCCAGCTTTTCCATGGCGACCAGCGGCTCTACGATGTCTTTATATTTCTTTTGCAAGTCCTTATCTTTGTCGGTCAAAATTTGGTTAACGTCCGAGTAGGTCATCCGATGGACCGATCTAATCACCGATCGCGAGATCTTGTGCCCCACCAGCTCACCCGAACTGTCAATCTCCATCTCGCAAGAAAGCGTCAATCTGTCCACCTTCTCATTCAACGAGCAAACGCCGTTGGAAAGACAAGCCGGCAGCATAGGCACCACTTTATCCACCAGATACACCGATGTCGCCCGCTTCCAGGCTTCGGTATCCAGCACAGAGCCTTTTTTCACATAATGCGTCACGTCCGCAATATGCACGCCCAAGAGATAGTTTTTGTTTCTTAAGCGCTTAATCGACACCGCGTCATCCAAGTCTTTGGCATCCGCACCGTCGATGGTAAATACAATATCTTTTCTAAAGTCCTTACGGCCTTTTAAGTCTTCTCTTGTAATCCCTCTGGCCGCCGCTTGTTCGGCGAGCGTCATCGCCGCCACGCTAAACTCGGTCTTGATTCCAAAGCGTTTCACAACCGAAATCACGTCCACACCCTTATCGCCAGGGTAACCTAAAATTTCGGTCACTCTACCTTCCGGGCTTCTATTTTGCACGGCACGTTTTGTGATCTGCACCACCACTTTTTGGCCGTCTTTCGCTTTTTTCGTACTGTTCTTGGGTATATAAATATCGTCCATACCCGGTTCATCAGACAGCACAAAGGTGGATTTTTTGGTCCGCTCAAATGTGCCCAGCACCGTTCTTGGTGTGTTCTCAATGATGCGTACCACTTCGCCTTCGCGTGTCTTGCCGCCTCCGGCAATTTTGGTCTGCTTGACCGAAACCGTGTCCCCGTTCATCGCGCCGTTTAAACGCTCCTTAGGCACAAAAATATCATTGTCCGGCTGGCGTACAAACCCAAACCCACCGCGTTTCACCTCGATAATGCCTTCAAACAAATCCTCCGGCTTCTCTTCCGTCGGCTTTTTTTGTTGAAAGCTATACGGTGGTTTTTTCTTATTTTCTTTTCTATAGTATTTCTTCTTCATTATTTTCCTTTTAAGTTAATTGTTTAATCATAATATAATCATCATCTTGCTCTTCAATTACATTATACCCCATGCGCGTATAAAGTGTAACGGCTGGGTTCGTTTTTTGCACGGATAGCGATATTCTCGCATATCCGCACCCTGCCAATTCGGCATGCAATGCTTTTACCAGCCGCGAACCTATGCCTTGCCCGCGATAATCGGGTAAAACCGAAATCAACAGTTCGGGCGTGTTTGCATCAATATTGCCATATCCTTTGACCTCGGGGCCAGCCAGTATGCGCGAAAACGCCATGCCGACCACTTCCCCGTCTTGATCAGCGACAAACCCAACATCATCCGGCTTGCCATAATCTTTAATATAGATATCGATCGATGGCTCCTTGATAATCGATTTTGGGTACGGCTTTTGTCCCGCTGGAACATGCACGGCGAGATACAAAAATGTTTCAAGCCATCGGCTATCCGTTTTAACCATCGGTCGTATTAAACTCTTATTCCTCATCGCGCTTTGATCCTATTCTTCGGTTAATTTATTTTAAAAATAAAAACACCTCTTATCATCATCAAAGAGGTGTTAACAAAGCGTTTTAATTGACCTTCTTATACGCCAGGCCAGAATTTATACATCAGAACCAGCGAAATGGATAATAGCATAAATATCACAGCCACCCATTTTGTCAGGCGCTCTAATTTGCCTTCCATCGAAGATGCTTTATTTTGTCCGAAAAATGTTTCGGCACCTCCCGCAATGCTTCCCGAGAGACCGGCGCTTTTGCCCTGTTGCAAAAGAACAACCACGATCAGGAAAACAGAAGCGATGATTAAAATGATTCTAATAATCAATGAAGCAATCTGCACTTGAATATCCTCCTAAATTTATACAGCTTAAAGATTCTATCATATGAATGTTTTAAATGCAAGCGTAAAAGCACGTTTGTTATGCCTTATTCTCACTTTTTTTTAGTCTTCATCGTTCATAGCCGCCAAACGCTCGGCTCTTGCCTTAACATAAGCATCAAACCGCTCAAAGGTTTTGTTCAGCACCAGCTCCTCTGGAAACCCAGCGTCTTTCAACATACGCTCGGCCACGTCCACTTCGCCGACATTATAGCAAAGATGCGCATCACTGGATGCCACCACCATGGTGTCGTTTTCTTTACAAAGCCGTATCATCTCTGCCACGTTTTCTTTGGCACCGGGGCGCAGTTGGATGGATTGGTTATTAATCTCAATCGCTTTGCCGTTGGCTTTGGCCGCCATAACGACGCGCTCCAAATCACAAGGATAATGCGGATTATCCGGATGCGTGATGACATCCACATAAGGGTCATTATATGCTGCCACCATCGCTTTGGTGGCGTTCACCAAGCCAAAGGAATCTTCGGGCACATTATGTAGCCCTGCCAAAACAAAATCCAACATCTTAATATAGAAAGTGGGGATATCGAGTTTACCCGAAGACCCAACAATATTGGCCTCACAGGATTTATACACCCGGATGCCCTCCATATGGGTGGGCCAAAGGCGCATGGTATAAGGCAGAAAATTCGGCGCGGCATGTGACACCTGCGGCCCGTGGTCGGTGGTAGCAAAACCTTTCATGCCCTTCTTTTTTGCAATCGCAACGTTTTCCATCAACGTGGAAAAAGCGTGCCCACTTAAGACAGTGTGCACATGAGTATCTACTTCAATCATTATTCTTATCTCACAATCTTTTAAAAATCTATTTAAACCCACAAATGCAGGCTTATCATCAGTCTGTCAGTTTCTTTGCGGTTTTTACCGCCTCCGCGGCATCCTTGGAATAGCCGTGCGCGCCAATCTCCTCCGCAAACTCGGGTGTTACCACAGCACCGCCCACCATCACTTTGATGTCTGGGGTCTCCTTGCCCAGCACAGCCACCGTGGCAGCCATCTCCTGTGCGGTCGTGGTCATCAGCGCAGAAAGACCCACCAACTTGGCGCCGGTCTCCTTTGCGGTCCGAACAATCACTTCGCTCGGCACATCCTTGCCCAAGTCAATCACGTCAAACCCGTGGTTTTTAAGCATCAACGCCACCAAGTTCTTGCCGATATCGTGAATATCGCCTTTGACTGTGGCCATCACCACTTTTGTTTTTTGTGCGGCACCGCCGCTTTCCGCCTCCAAATAGGGCTCGATAAAATCAAAAACGGTTTTTGCCGTACGCGCCGAAGCCAAAAGCTGCGGCAGAAAATATTTTTTTGCGGCGAATAAATCGCCCACATGATTTAATGCGCGAATAATTTCCTCATCAATAATGGCCTGCACATCGCGAATTTCAATTTCTTTTTTAATCAGGCTCAACGGGTCTTTGCCGCCCACCACCGCATCAAACAGACTGTCGGGTGCCGCGCCGCCGCCGATACTTTTCGTTTCTACGTTGGCCACCGCATCGATATAATCCCCAAAATCAGGATCTCGACCCAAAACCGCGCCGGTCGCCAGCGCCGTATTCATCAACAGCTCCTCATTGGGGTTGATAATGCCGGCGGTAAGACCATGCTGCATGGCCGCCGAAAGATAGGCCAAATTCACCCACTGCCTTTGGGGCAACCCAAAGGACGCATTGGAAACCCCCAGCACTGTCTTAAAGCCATTTTCTTTGCACCACTCCAGCGTCTTAAACGTCTGCTCTGCGGCATCCAAAGAGGATGAGATAGCAAATGCCAAGCCATCCACCAAAAAGTCGTGCTTTTTCAATCCCAGTTTTTCCGCGCGGGAAAACAGCTCCTCGATAATCGCCGCGCGCTCAATCGCTGTGGCTGGGATACCTTTTTCACCAATCGGAAGCAAAATGGCCATTGCGCCATATTTTTTCTGTAAGGGCAAAAGCACATCCGCCTTGTCTTTTTCGGCCGATATCGAGTTGATTAGTGCCCGCCCGGGATAGATACGCAGCGCATGCGCGATGGTTTCTGGATAGGAAGAATCAAACACCAAGGGCAATCGGTTGCGTGCGCCCAGCTCGCCGACCAATGGCTCCATCACACTCTTTTCATCTATGCCCGGCACACCCACGTTGACGTCCAGCGCATCCGCGCCTGCGTCCCGCTGTGTGTTGGCATATTCGACAGCCAGCGAAATATCGCCGTTTAAAAAGCTCTCTTTCAGTGCCTTTTTGCCGGTCGGGTTGATGCGCTCCCCGATGACAAAGAATTTGCCATGGGAAGGCACCTCCTGCTCCTCAAAGTTAGAGGATAAATACGACGCTTGTTTGGTCGAGATCAGCTCAGGCTTTCTGCCGCTGACCGCTTTAGTCAGTTTCTCAATATATTCGGGCGTGGTACCACAGCATCCGCCGATGATATCCGCACCTAAATCCACCAGTGCCCTCATACCCGAAACAAAATCATCTGCGCTTAGATTAAATACGGTCTTCCCGTCTTTTAGCACAGGGATTCCCGCATTGGGTTTCACAATCAGCGGTACATCCAACACCGACTTCATCTCTCTGACCTGCTGAACCATCTCAAACGGCCCGGTTGAGCAGTTAAGCCCCACCGCATCCGCTCCCGCGGCTTGCAAAGCAATCGCCGCTGCTTTGGGGGAGGTGCCCGTCAACGTCCTTGCGCTCTCATCAAAGGTCATGGTGACAAACACAGGTAAATCGCACGTTTCTTTGGCGGCCAACACCGCCGCACGCGCCTCGTTTAGGTCAATCATAGTTTCAATCACAACCAAATCCGCACCGCCATCCACAAATCCGCGAATCTGTTCTTTATAGATATCCACCATATCTTCAAAACTTAAATCACCCAGCGGCTTGATAAACGCTCCTGTACCGCCGATATCGCCGCCCACCAGCGCTTTCCCGTCGGCCGCTTCTTTAGAAATCTCGACCAATCGTTTGTTCATCTCATAGACGTCGTTTTCCAATCCAAAAGCCGCCAGTTTTTTTCGGTTGGCACCAAAAGTCGAGGCATACACCACTTTTGAGCCTGCCTTAATATAATCCCTTTGCAGACTTCGGATCACTTCTGGATTCTCGATAGCGAACTGCTCTGGGCATTCGCCCACTTTCATGCCGTTTTCCTGCAAGTGCGAACCTGTCGCCCCGTCCAATATCAAGTATTCATTTTTTAGCAGTTCTTTAAAATCCATCATTATCCTTCCACTCCACATATCGCAATAACGCTTTTTTCGGGTTCCATCAAAAAATTCTCATTGATGCTCACCCCAAGCTCATCCATTTTTAATAAATCAAATAAGTCCTTCTGATAAGATAAATCCAAATCGCCATACCCTGCGCTGAATCGGTGACGAGTCAGCATTTGCCCTGTGCGAAAATTGTTCCTAGCCTGCGCTTGCATCACAAAATCCAGTGAATCATCCACACATTCGCTGGCGTAGGCATCCAGCACAACCCCAAACACCGCATCACCGCTTTTCAACTCTTGGTTGATGATGTCAGTCACCGAAGTCGCCAAGGTTGCGCCCATCACCAGTGCCTGATTTGCGCCGGCTAACATCTTAGCAAGCTTCGCCGATTGTAGCACCAGACCGTTTTCTAAGGTGGTGCTTTTTTCACTATGTGCTGTGATTGCCAGCAACACCGCCTTAGCCTTCGGGCGACAGATGTCGGCGGCACGCGCCATCATCCCATCGATCTTGGCCATGTCGTCGCTTTCCACCACCGTCTGTTTATGATACCCCAGCCGTCGCAAGACCGCTCTTTGGGTAGGCTTTTTTAATATCAGCGGATACGAGTAAGTTTGCAATCGCGCGCTCCTTTATCATTATGGTATAATATATAATAATTATAAACCCTTTTCAACGATATATATGTTTTTGTTGCATTTATAGCATCATTTGTGTTTTAATAATAAAAATTATTTTTGGAGAAATCGCTTGAATATCAACGACATTAAAACGAATCACAAGACCACATTAAGTTTTGAGGTATTCCCGCCCAAGACTATGGATACCGGCGTGGAAAAGCTTTTTTCCACCATTTCGGCACTCAAGGAGACTCATCCGGCTTTTATCAGCGTTACCTATGGCGCGGGCGGCAGTCAAAAGGATAAAACCGTGGCGATCGCTTCTCGCATCAAGAGCGAGTTTGGCATCGAGCCGCTCGCCCATTTGACCTGCGTTGGAGCAACCGAAGAAGATATCCAGTCGATTCTGGCCGAGATGAAACAAAACGGCATCGATAATATTCTGGCACTCCGGGGCGATGTCCCCAAAGGCGGGCGTATTGAAGATGCGTTTAAATCTTTCAAACACGCCACCGACCTGATTGCCTTTATCGAAAAAACCGGCGGTTTTCATGTTTCGGCGGCAGCATATCCTGAGGCACATCCGCGGTCAAAATCGGCAGATGAAGAATTTGAATATCTCAAGCTCAAGCAGGATTTGGGCGCTATTCGATTAAATACGCAGATGGTCTTTGATACAAGTGCCGTCTTTCGGTTCATCGAAACCGCACGCACCAAGGGCATCACGCTTCCCATCAGCGTCGGTATTATGCCGATTCTAAACCCTGCTCAAATCTATCGAATGGTCACACTGTCCGGCGCATCGATTCCTGCCTCGCTTTCCAGGCTGTACGCGCTGTACG